>NZ_RZOI01000960.1:0-1884 GCF_004022645.1 Mesorhizobium sp. M4A.F.Ca.ET.020.02.1.1
GTGGAGATAGGCGGGCCTGTCCCAGCCCTCGACGCGCACCGGCAGCAGCTCGCCCGCCTCGACCAGTTCCTCGATCCGGTCCTTGGTGTCGCCGGGCGCCAGGCGAAAATAGTCGCGCAGGTCGCCATAGGTGGCGATGCCATGGGCGCGGGCGGAAATGCGCAGCAGCTCGCGATGCGCTTCCTCGACCGAGGGAACCGGCAGGTCGAGGACCGCCTGCGGCAACACGCGCTCCGGCAGGTCGTAGTAACGTTCGAAGCCGCGCCGGTAGGCGGTGGTGATGCGGCCGGCCCAGAACAGCCATTCGAAGGCGTGCTTGGCCTCGCTCCAGCCCCACCAGCCGCCATTGCCCTTGTGGCCCTCGATGTCGGAGGCGGCGATCGGCCCGCGTTCGGCGACTTGCCCGTAGATCTCCTCGATCATCGCCTTGCGCTCGCGGCCCCATTTGGCGAGGCCGAGATACATTTCCTCACCCCGCTCGGCGCGCAGCATGCGCCAGCGCAGCAGCGGCCAGGTCTCGACCGGCAGGAAGGAGGCCTCGTGCGCCCAGTATTCAAACACCTTGCGTTTGCGCGTTACGGCGGCATTGTCGAGCAGCGCCAGCGGGTAGGGGCCGAGGCGCGAATAGAGCGGCATATAGTGGGCGCGGACCACCGCGCTTACGGAATCGATCTGGAGCAGGCCGGTCCGGGAGAGAACGCGGGCGAGGTGGCGGCGATCAGGCGTGCCGGCCGGTTGCGGGTCGGTGAAACCCTGCGCGCCGAGCGCGATGCGCCTGGCCATGGTGAGAGATATCTTTCCTTCATCCGGAAGCCTTGTCCTGATCCTTTGGCCCGCATTTGCGGTTCCTGATTCCGGCCATGCTAGCAGGCAAATGGCGGGAGATATGTCAGGAGAGAAAAGTGGAGTAAAAAATGAAGGAAATCAAACAGGAGCGGATCGGACCAGTTTCATTCGATAAGGCGTCGAGCGTCGCGTTTTGAACAAGGTTTGACTTGCTTCGCCGAAAGCGCTGCGCTAACCCTCGCCGCGTTGCAGCATAGGCCCTTAAAACGGTTCAGCGGTGAATCTGTCACGCTTCCGCAATAGGATCGCTTGCTGTAATCAACGTGGATTGACCGCCAACGGAAAGCCGCAGCATGAACGCACTTTTGAGTTCGTATCTGCCCATCGTCCTGTTTATCGGCGTGGCGCTTGTCGTCGGCTTGGCGCTGCTCGTGGCGCCGTTCCTGGTGGCCTACCGCAGCCCCGATCCGGAAAAGCTTTCCGCTTATGAATGCGGCTTCAACTCGTTCGACGACGCCCGAATGAAGTTCGACATCCGCTTCTACCTGGTGTCGATCCTGTTCATCATCTTCGATCTGGAAGTGGCCTTCCTGTTCCCGTGGGCGGTGTCCTTCTCGAAGATCGGCATGCTCGGGTTCTGGTCGATGATGGTGTTTCTGGCGGTGCTGACCATCGGCTTTGCCTATGAATGGAAAAAAGGAGCGCTGGAATGGGATTGAACGACAGTTCAGGCACCCTCGTCGCGCCGAAGCCCAAGGGCATCATCGATCCCAACACCGGCCGGCCGGTGGGGCAGGATGACCCGTTCTTCCTCGAGATCAACAACGAGCTGGCCGACAAGGGCTTCCTCGTCACCTCCACTGAGGCGCTGATCACCTGGGCGCGCAGCGGCTCGCTGATGTTCATGACCTTCGGCCTCGCCTGCTGCGCGGTGGAGATGATCCACACCTCGATGCCGCGCTATGACGCGGAGAGGTTCGGCGTCGCGCCGCGCGCGTCCCCGCGCCAGTCCGACATCATGATCGTCGCCGGCGCCATCTTGTTGGTCAGCGTGCCGGCGACGATCATGATGTCGGACTGGCGCGGGGACGCGCGCGG
>NZ_RZOI01000961.1:0-1881 GCF_004022645.1 Mesorhizobium sp. M4A.F.Ca.ET.020.02.1.1
GGCAGGAAGCGCGCCGCCAATCCGGCGGCCGGCGCCCGATTCGACCGCGACTACCGCATCTTCCTGGAGATGCACCGGCAGCGGCAGGCGCTCGACGCGATCAGCTGAGCAGGCTGCCGTTTCGTTCCGGCTTGCGTAGCGATGCGCCCGAAGTCGCGTCGAAGAGGTGGATGCTTTCCTCGTCGAATGTGTAGCGGACCGGCGTGCGCAAGGCCGGGCATTCGCGGGCCGGCACCAGCGCGCTGATCTCCCTGCCGCCAGAGCCGAACGTCACCAGCGCGTCGTTACCATGGAATTCGATGAGATCGGCGGTGCCCTGCAAGAGGCTCCGGCCATCGGCGCCGGCCGTCTTCAGGTCGGGAGGCCGGATGCCGAGCATGGCGCGATCACCGTGCTGGAGATGGAAACCCGAGCCGTCTATTGAAAGTACCGTTCCGGCGCCGGTCAGCGTCCAGCCATTTCCGGCCCGGCCGATCGCCACCTCGACGAAATTCATGTTCGGCGTGCCGATGAAGCCGGCCACGAACAGATTGTCCGGCCGGCGATAGATCTCGGCTGGCGAGCCGACCTGCTCGATGACGCCGTCCTTGAGCAGCACGATGCGGTCGGCCAGCGTCATCGCCTCGAGCTGGTCGTGGGTGACGTAGACCGTCGTCGTCTTCAACGACTGGTGCAGCCTTGCGATCTCGATGCGCATGTGATTGCGCAGCTTGGCATCGAGGTTGGACAGGGGCTCGTCGAACAGGAACACCTTGGGCGTCTTGATCATCGCGCGTGCGATTGCCACGCGCTGCTGCTGGCCGCCGGAGAGCTCGGTCGGCTTGCGGCCGAGATAGGGTTCCAGCCCAAGCGTGCTGGCAACCGCCTCGACCCGTTTCCTGATCTCGGCCGCCGCCACTTTCTGTCGCCTGAGCCCGAAGGCGATGTTGTCGAAGATCGTCATGTGCGGATAGAGCGCGTAGTTCTGGAACACCATGGCGATGCCGCGGTCGCCGGGCTCGAGGTCGTTGACCACCTTGCCGCCGATCGACACCTCGCCGCCAGTGATGTCCTCCAGCCCGGCGAGCATCCTGAGCAGCGTGGACTTGCCGCAGCCGGACGGCCCCAGGAACACGACGAATTCATGCTCCTCAATGCTGAGGTTGAGGTCGCGGATGACGGTGGTTGCGCCATAGGCCTTGTCGACATGGGAGCAGACGATTGCGGACATGGTCAGCCCTTCTCGCCGGTAAGCAGGATCTGCAGCTTGACGTCCTGCGGGTTGCCCTCGGCCGCCCGCTCGAACGCCTTGATGCTGTCTAAGAAATCATAGGTGCCGGTGATCAGCGGCTTGAGGTCGACCTTGCCGGAGGCGATCAATTGCAGGGCGCGGTCGAAGATGTTGGCGTAGCGGAACACCGTCTCGATGCGCGCTTCCTTCGAGATCGCCGCCGGCACGTCGAGGCTGACCGGCTCCACCGGCAGTCCGACCAGCACCACCGCGCCGCCTGGCCGCACGATGTCGAACAAATTGGCGAAGGCTTTCGGGTTGCCGCTGGCTTCGAAAACGATGTCGGCGCCCCAACTGTGGGTCGCTGCCGCGACGGCGTCGACCAGCGACTGCTCGCCGATATTGACCGGCACGATGCCTTGATACTGCGCGGCGATCTTCAGCTTGGGCGCCGAGAAGTCGGAGATCAGCACCTTCGAGCAGCCGCCTGCAAGTGCTGCCAGCGCGATCATGATGCCGATCGGGCCGCAGCCGACGACGACGGCGACATCGCCGGGCACGATGCGCGCCCGCGCCGCTGCCTGCATGCCGATGGCGAAGGGCTCGACCATGGCGCCTTCGGCGAAGGAGACATTGTCCGGCAGCCTGTAGGTGAAGGCCGCCGGATGCAC
>NZ_RZOI01000962.1:0-1870 GCF_004022645.1 Mesorhizobium sp. M4A.F.Ca.ET.020.02.1.1
GGCGGCAGTGCTGGTGCTGATCGGCTACCAATTTATCATCATGGCGATGCGCTCCGGCGACATCTCCTTCATTGCGCCGTTCCGCTACACCGCCCTGCTCTGGTCGATCCTGCTCGGCCTCGTCATCTTCGGCGATGTCCCCGACCTGCCGATGATCGTCGGCGCCGCCATCATCGTCGGCTCCGGCCTCTACGCGCTCTACCGCGAGCGCATCGTCGGCCGACGGCAGACCGCCGCCGAAAGCGCTGGACCTGACATGGCGCCGGACGGCATATAGGCCAGCCCCAAGGATCGCCGAGACTTTGCGATCCGGCAGCTAGAAGACAGCGCACGATGGACCAGAACATAGCGGGCATCATCCTGGCCGGCGGCCAGTCACGGCGCATGGGCGGCGGCGACAAGACCCTGCTTGTGCTCGGCGGCCGCAGCCTGCTCGACCACGTCGTGGCGCGCCTCGTTCCACAGGTCGGGCCGCTGGCGCTGAGCGCCAACGGCGATCCGGCGCGCTTCGCCCGGTTCGGGCTGCCGGTGCTTGCCGATACGGTGGAAGGCCACGCCGGGCCGCTTGCCGGGATACTGACCGGCATCGAGTGGGCGTCGATCGCCTGCGATGCCGTCGTCACTGTCGCCGGCGACACGCCTTTTTTCCCGAAAGATCTGATCGAGCGGCTGGCTACGGCCGCCGCCACAAAGCCCGGAGCCATCACTGTCGCCAGCTCCGGCGGCAGGCGGCATCCGACATTTGCGCTCTGGCCGCTTGGCCTGCATGACGCCTTGCGCCGGTTCCTGGTCGACGAGGACAACCGGCGGGTCTCCGCCTTCATCGACCGGCACGACGTCGTCGACGTGGAGTTTCCAATGATGGCGTCGGGCGGGCAGCAGATCGACCCGTTCTTCAACATCAACATGCCGGACGATCTTGCGATCGCCGAGCGACTGCTGCAGAGCATCGAGGAATGAACAGGCGCGTTTTTGGCATCACCGGCTGGAAGAACTCCGGCAAGACGACACTGACCGAGAAGCTGGTCGCCGAATTGGTGCGGCGCGGCTGGACGGTCTCGACGGTCAAGCACGCCCATCATGATTTCGACATCGACAAGCCTGGCGCGGACTCCTTTCGCCACCGCGAGGCCGGCGCCACCGAGGTCGCGGTCGTATCGGGCCGACGCTGGGCGCTGATGCACGAATTGCGCGATGAGGATGAGCCGACGCTGGAGGCGATCCTGGCGCGGCTGGCGCTATCCGACATCGTGCTGGTCGAAGGCTACAAGCGCGAGGCGCACAAGAAGATCGAGACGCGCCGCCTTGAGGCCAAGGACAGGACGCCGCTGTCAGTCAATGATCCAAACATCGTCGCCATCGCCGCGGACTTCGCTGCCGAAGGCGGGAGCCTGCCGGTCTTCGATCTCGACGACGTCAAATCGATAGCCGACTTCGTCGAAAGCGTCTCGGGCTTGGGGCGCTGAGCGCGCCGGCGAAACAGCTTTCAGCCGCCGCTAAACTTGTTCCCGACCTCTAACCTTGCGTCATCTTTGGCCGGGAATGCAAATCCCCAGAGCCATTGTTTTGCAGTTGCTTTTTTCGGGGAAAGAGTGGGAGTATCGCCACCAGCGGGCGGTCAAAAGCACCGCTCACAGAGCCGCATGGAACAGCGGCCGGATACATGAGAGGATTATCATGCGTATTGCACTGCGTATTGCGCTCGCCGCTTCGGCCGCGCTGCTGACGCTTGGCGTTGCCCAGGTTCAGGAAAAGACCCTGCGAATCGGGACTGAAGGCGCCTATCCGCCCTTCAACAATCTGGCCGCCGACGGCCAGCTCGTTGGTTTCGACGTCGATATCGCCAAGGCGCTCTGCGACGAGATGAAGG
>NZ_RZOI01000963.1:0-1867 GCF_004022645.1 Mesorhizobium sp. M4A.F.Ca.ET.020.02.1.1
CGCGAGCGGGACGAAGAAGCAGGCGAGGAGGAACAGGACAAGCGGGGGCACAAGGGCAATGCCCACGGCGTTCGCGCCGAGCGCCCGTCGCCGCCAGTTGATCTCGATGGTCATCGACTGTGCCTCCGCGATGCCGGCGGCGGACCGGGAGTCCGCCGCCGTGCTTGCCGCTATTTCGCAGCCCACGCGGCGAACCGCTCGTTCAGGGCGTCGATGTTCTGCACCCAGAAATTGGCGTCGACCGTGATGCCGGCGGCGATGTGCTCCGGCGATGTCGGCAGGGTCGTCGCGACATCGGCTGGCAGGGCCGCCTGCGCCGCGACAGAGCCGACCCCGTAGCCGAGCTTGGCCGGCCACTCCACCTGGCGGTCGGTGCGGCCGAGATATTCCAGGAGCTTGACGGCATTTTCCTTGTTGGGCGAGCCCTTGAGGATAACCCAGGAATCGATGTTGAGGATGTTGCCGGGCCACATGATCTTGAAGTCGCGTTTGTTCTCGGCATTCGCTCCGCGGATGCGGCCATTATAGGAGGTGGTCATCGCCACCTCGCCGGATCCGAGCAACTGCATCGGCTGGTTGCCGGACGACCACCAAACGATGTTGGGCTTGAGCTCGTCGAGCTTTTTGAAGGCCCTGTCGACGCCCTCGGGGGTGCGCAGCGTCTTGTAAACTTCGGCCGGCGCAACGCCGTCAGCCATCAGCGCGGCTTCCAGCGTGAATTTCGGCCCGTTGCGGAAGGCGCGCTTACCCGGATATTTTTTTGTGTCCCAAACGTCGGCCCAACTCTTCGGACCGTCCTTGAACACCGCGCCGTCATAGGCAAGCACGATGCTGAACACATTGGCGGGAACGCCGCATTCGGTGACGCTTCCGGCGATATAGCGGTCGACGCCGCCCACGGTGGCCGGATCGATGGTTTCGAAGAGGCCCTCTTCGCAGCCGAGCGCCTCCTCCTCGGCCTCGACCTCGACCACGTCCCAGTTGTTGGCCTCGCCGGCGCCCACCTTGGTGCGAAGGACGCCGATACCGCCATCCCAGCTGTCTTCGGCGAGCGGAATGCTTGTCTCCTTGCGGAAGGGATCGAAATACACCGCGCGTTGCGCGTCCTGGAATACGCCACCTGCCGACACGACGGTGAGGTCGCGAGCGACGGCGATGCCGGGCAGCGCGATGACGGATGCCAAAAGTGCGGCATGAAGGATTGTGGTTTTTCTTTTCATGGTCAGTTCCCCTTTCTTGGTTGGTGGTTCGTGATGCATCGCGAGCGTCATTCGCCGCCTGTGTTGGGCAGTGCCCTGCACAGCGCCTGCGGTATGACGACCCGGATTTCGTCGCCGATGCCGACCTGGCCAGCCTCGGCGCCTGTTGGAAGTTTGAGGCTAAGACGTCCTATGCCGCCGCATTCGACGGCCACACGGCGGGCATCGCCGAGATAAGAAATCTCGATGATCTTCCCCGGCAATGCGCCCTCACTGGCGCCGACCTTCACATGTTCAGGCCGGATGCCAACTTTGACGCGATCGCCGATAGCCGCGCGCCCCGCGACCGTCATGCGCAGGACGGCTCCTGCGTCCAACCGGATCGAAGCGCCGTCAGCCGAAAGTTCCTCAACCCGGCCGTCGAAGAGGTTGTTCTCGCCGATGAAGGAAGCGACGAACGGCGTGCACGGCCGTTCATAAAGCTGTTCCGGGGCGTCGACCTGTTCGAGCCGGCCCTTGTTGAACACCGCCACGCGATCCGAAAGGTTGAGTGCCTCGGATTGATCGTGGGTGACGAACACCATGGTGATGCCGAGCTGCCGATGCAGGTGCTTCAGCTCCGCCTGCATGTGCTCGCGAAGGTTCTTGTCCAGGGCGCCGAGCGGCTC
>NZ_RZOI01000964.1:0-1862 GCF_004022645.1 Mesorhizobium sp. M4A.F.Ca.ET.020.02.1.1
GCGCTGTGGGTGCATGCGCGCAAGGCCTGGCTGGGGGGGCTCAGCCCGAAGGAAACCCGCGATATCCCGCCGCTCGACTATGGCCGGGTCTATCGGCTGAAGGTCAGAAAGCCTAATGAATTCATCGGCATCAATGGCGGCATTCAATCGCTGGAGGCGGCGCGCGAGCATCTCGGCCATGTCGATGG
Organism: Mesorhizobium sp. M4A.F.Ca.ET.020.02.1.1; assembly: GCF_004022645.1. NCBI lineage: Bacteria > Pseudomonadati > Pseudomonadota > Alphaproteobacteria > Hyphomicrobiales > Phyllobacteriaceae > Mesorhizobium > Mesorhizobium sp. M4A.F.Ca.ET.020.02.1.1. Next base: position 189 of record NZ_RZOI01000964.1, read on the forward strand.
CGCCATGCTCGGCCGCGCCGCCTACCATACTCCCGGGATCCTGGCCGGTGCCGATGCCATGTTCTACGGCGAGCCGTACGCGGCGTTCGACTATGCCGCACTGATCGACGCCATGACGGCCTACGCGGCGCGCCATATCGAGAAGGGCGGGCGGCTCGGCCATGTGACGCGCCACATGGTCGGCCTGTTCCACGGGCTGGCGGGTGCGCGCCGCTACCGGCAGATCCTGTCGACGGACGCAACACGGCCGGGCGCCGGACCGGATGTGTTGAAGACTGCCTTTGCCGCTGTCGACCTCAACGGGACGGCGGCCGAAGCGGCCTGAGGGCATTCAGTCGCGCAGGACCATGCGGTCGCCGCGCACGTCGAACCCCGACAGCGAGCCGATGAAGTTCATGCCGAGCAGGCTCTGGCCAAGCATGCCGGGCGCGGCGATCATCACGGCCATGTCCTTGCGCACGATGCCGCCGATCGCCACTTCGTCGGTTTTCACGGCGGCGGCGCGCGCCATGCCGTTGGCGGTCGAGACCGATATGGTGAAGTTGAGCGCGGCTGGATTGAAGCCGGCGGCCTGCGCATCCTCCGCGGTCAGCACGATGCTGGTGGCGCCGGTGTCGACGACGGCGCGCACTGCTGCACCGTTGACCAGGATGCGCGCTTCGAAATGGCCGTTGTCGGCCTTGTCCAGCGTCACCGTGGCGTGGCCGTCCTCCACGCCCAGCGCCAGCGGACTGCCGGGGATCAGGCCCGCCGTCACCCGGCTGGCGACATCCTGCAGCTCGTAGCGGTATTGATAGCCGGCGATCAGCGCCAGCACGATGGCCGCCCAGGTGCCGAGATTGCGTGCGATGTCGCCGAGCGGCCTGCCGGAGCGCAGCAGACCGGCGCCGATCAGCGTGCCGAACGCGCCGAGCCAGATCAGCCGGCTGAAATCGTAGTTGTCGACGCCAAACGTGCTGCCGGCCGAATCGTTGAGCATCAGCAGCAGCGCGCCGGCGCCGATCACCACCATCAGGATCCAGAACAGGCGGTTCATCGGCGTTGTCCGCTCACGACAGCACGTCTCGCTCGCGCGCCATGCGGGCGCGGCGCGTTTCCCGCCGTGGCCTGCGTTCCACCGTTTCCAGCCGAGCCGGCAGCTCGGCCATGACAGCACGGCGGACCTCCGGGGCCATCCCGATCCAGGCAGCAATCTCGTCGCGCGTGCGGCCGCAGCCGAAACAGTAGCCGGTTTTCATGTCGATCGAACAGACCAGGATGCACGGAGATTCTATGGCCGTCATGATGTTCTCTTGCGCTACTTCCACATGGTGCAACGCCAAGGCCAATGCAAGCCCTGGGGAATACGGCGCGCGCTGGTGTTTTCGCGTCAGTGACCGAAAGGATTGTGCCGGCGGATCAAGACGTCTATGCCGCTCACAACTTTCAGCAACGATGTAGTCCGCATGACCAGCGCATCGCCTTTCGACGATTTCCGCAACCTCTTGGCCAATCTGCCGCCGGCCGATCTGGCGGCCGAAGCGCACATCCGCGCGCTGTTTGCCAAGGCCGAAAAGCCTACGGCCTCGCTTGGCCGCCTCGAGGATATCGCGGCCTGGCTCGCCGCTTGGAGCGGGCAGGCGCCGCCGGCGGTCAGGCGGCCCCAGGTGGCGATCTTCGCCGGTAACCATGGCG
>NZ_RZOI01000965.1:0-1860 GCF_004022645.1 Mesorhizobium sp. M4A.F.Ca.ET.020.02.1.1
TTCATCGGCCGCGGCCGCACCATCGTCGACGCAGCCGCCTTCGATCCCGGCGCCAAGCTCGGCGGCCATTCCGGCTTCACGCTGGACCCGATCGCCTCGCTGCGCCGTCAGGTGCGCGTGCCCGCCAACAAGAAGATCTCGCTGACCTTCTGGACCATCGTTGGCGCCAACCGCGCGGAACTCGACGAAGCCGTTGCCCGGCTCGACCATCCGGAAAGCTTCGCTCGCCAGGCGATGCTGGCCTGGACCCGCAGCCAGGTGCAGACCCGCCATCTCGGCCTCAGCCTGACCGACGCCGCCAATGTACAGAAGCTGGCGCGCTACCTGATCTATCCCGATCCGTTCCTGCGCCTGCCGGCGGACTCCATCGCCTCCGGGCTCGGCAAGCAGTCGAGCCTGTGGCCGACCAGCATCTCCGGCGATTTCCCGATCTTCCTGGTCCGCATCGGCGACGTCGCCGACCTGGAGATCGTCGCCCAGGCGCTGCGCTTCCAGGAGTATATGCGAGCGCGCGGCATGATGATCGACTTCGTTGTCGTCAACGAGCAGGCATCGTCCTATGTTCAGGACCTGCAGCGCGCGGTCGAGACGCTGTGCGAGAACAGCCGCCTGCGCGGCAAGGAGCTCGGTCCGCGCCAGCACATTTTCGCCGTGCGCCGCGACCTCATGGACGAGGCGACCTACAAGACCCTGCTGGCGGTCGCCCGCGTCGCGCTGCATACGCGCAACGGCACCATCTTCGACCAGATCGAGCGCGCCGAAGCGGCTGCCCTGCAGGCGCGAGACGCCCTGCAGCAGGCCGGCGGCGTCGCGGCCGTGTCAACCTTGCCGGCCATTGCGCAACCGGCTTTTGCCGCCCCGGCCTCAACCAGCGCAAAAGCCGACGGCAGCGGCTTGAATCTCTGGAACGGCTTTGGTGGTTTCGATGGCGACGGCCGCCACTATGTCACGCGTCTCACCGGCCGGCGAACGACACCGCAGCCCTGGATCAACGTCATCTCCAACGCCTCGTTCGGCTTCCACGTCTCGGCCGAAGGCGCCGGCTTCACCTGGAGCCGCAACAGCCGCGACTACCAGCTGACACCGTGGTCGAACGATCCTGTCACCAACCGGCCGGGCGAGGGCATCTACATTTACGACCACGCCAGCGGCAAGGCCTTCTCGCCGATGGCCGCGGTGGTGCGCGACCCCGCCATGACCTACGAGACCTGGCACGGCCAGGGTTTTTCGACCTTCCGTACGAAGCGCGGGCCGCTGTCGATGGACCTGACCCAAGTGGTCGATCCGGCCGATCCGGTGAAGATCACCCGGCTGCGCATCCAGAATGCGGGCCCGGTGCCGGCGAGGCTGCGCGTCTATGCCTATGCCGAATGGGTGCTGGGCGGCCATCGCTCGCGCACGGCGGCGACCATCGTGCCGGCGCGGGACATTGCGACTGGCGCGCTACTGGCCCAGAACCCCTACGGGCTCGACTTCAGTGAGCGGGTGGCGTTCCTCGCGGCCTCGACCGAGGTGCAGTCGGTGACGACCGACCGGGGCGAGTTCATCGGCCGCCACGGCAGCGGCGAATATCCGCAGGCCGTGCTTGCGGGCGCCGCCCTGTCCGGCCGGGTGGAGGCGGGCGACGACCCTTGCGCGGCGATCGCCAGCGACATCGACATCCCCGCCGGCGGCGACGTGACGCTGCTCTGGGTGCTCGGCGACGCAGCTTCGCCCGCCGAGGCGAGCGCGCTGGTGCAGGCCCATCGCGGCAAGGACTTCGACCAGCGGCTGGCCGACAACGAGCGCGTCTGGCGCGGCTTCCTCGACACCATCCAGGTCGAGACGCCGGACAAGGCGATGGATGCCATGGTCAACCAC
>NZ_RZOI01000966.1:0-1855 GCF_004022645.1 Mesorhizobium sp. M4A.F.Ca.ET.020.02.1.1
GTCCAGCCCCGCAGGCGCGCGACGATCTCGATGCTGCCATCCTGTCCGCAGCTTACGACGCTGCCGAATCCGCTGTTGGCAACCCACAAGGCATCGCCGACGAAGCGGGGGGAGTGCGGACGGGTCAAGCCACGCGTCATCGGCAATCGCGTCGCGCCGCTGAAAACGACGCCGCGCCCTTCCACGGCAAATTCGATCTGGCCAGGTCGTGCGCCGACGAGATCGTCCTTGGATGCCGTGAAGCAGCTTTCGGCCAGACTCTTTCCGGCCGCGATGCCATTGAGCTGCAAATGATTGAGGCCAAAATCCGCTCCCGCGTCCCCCTCGATGCATGACGGCCACCATACACGCTGGCTGCCACCGAGCGCCGGGAATGCGACAATGGCGTTTTCACCAACAGCACTGCCATGCAGCTCAGGGCCGATCATCGCCAGATCGTGGAGATATGTGCTGCCGGGCAGGAAGCGGGCACCCGCGGGCATGAGCACGTTTCCGGCAATGCCCTTCGATGTGAGATCCCTGCGTGGCAGAAGCCCGTCCGCAGCCCGCAGCGTGTACAAGACATTCGGATTGCGTGTGCTTGCGACATGGACTTCTCCCCGTGCCGCGTCGAAGGCAATGCCCGACGGGTGCGGCAGCCTGAGGTAGCTCACCTGGGGTGATCCCGAGGCCATCGAGAGCGCCAGCAGGAGATGCTCGTATTCGCGGCTGACCAGCAAGGTGACGCCGGCCTCGGCGAGACTCTGCCACCATGGCCCCGTCACCTCGACTTCAAGCAGACTGCTGTCGATCGCTCCCGCGTCCTGCCACTGCGCCACGACGCTGGCCGGGTCACGCCAGGCTTGATGGTCGGCCTGGAAGGAGTCGTTCCCGTCGCTCAACTTTGCAACCTCATTCGCAGCGCGCCGCGATAGAGCCGCATGGCCGTGCGCCATCCGGTTGTCGAGCGACCGCCGTGTCTAGGGCCGGATGCCATGCCGAAGGGGGTGATCGCGTATCCATGGCGGCGACAGATTATGCAGAATTCGAGATCGATCAGATCGTCATCGCGCTGCAGATCCAGGAGCGCCTCGAAGCGGCGATGGAACAGTTTCGGCGTGCCGTTGATATCGCGCAGCCGCAGCCCGAAAAGCAGCCTCGCCTCGAGATTGTACAACTGCGATCCAAGCGCGCGAAGCCACGCCCGGCCCTGCTTCCGTTCGGCCTTGAGGACGCTGTCCGGCCGGCTTATGCCGGCATCCAGCGCCCGGCGCAGATCAGCTCCCGCCGTACGCGCCGAATTCGTATAGCATAGAAATTCTCCCCGGGCGGCCGCCAGGCCTGTCCTGACCGCGCGGCCCCAGCCCGCATTGTCGGCTCTCAATGTGCGCACATTGGGATAGCGGATTGCCAGCTCCGCACAGAGCGCGGCGCTGTCGTCACGCGATCCATTCTCGACGAGGATAATTTCCCACGGCACCGAAAGGCTGCGGAGAGTTGCATGATATTCCTCTATAACGGTGACGACATGGTCGGCCTGGTTATGGATGGGAAGGATGATCGACACTGTCGGGTTCATGGCAACTCAACAAATGCAGTTCCCGGGCGGCAGACGCAATCTGGTCGGCGCTCAATCCACTGCGTTCCATCAGCCAGGTCGCACTGCCGCCGCGGCCTGCGCCGGGCTGGGTTGCCGCGAGGCGGCGGAAAGGCCTCGCCAATCCGGCTTCCGCGAGAACCTCCGCCACCAAAGAACCCAGTCCTCCCGTCTGCTGGTGCGCCTCGACCGTCAGGACGGCGCTGGCATCGGCCAATGCGGTTCCCAGGTCCGCCAGCGGCGCAGGCGCAAGGCCGGGGAGGGACAACACCGTCGCCT
>NZ_RZOI01000967.1:0-1853 GCF_004022645.1 Mesorhizobium sp. M4A.F.Ca.ET.020.02.1.1
GTGCGGATCCAGTCATATTCGGCGAGGAAATGCGCCCGCCGCTCCATCATCGTCTTGCCCTCGAGCAACGGACCGCCGCCGGCGACCAGCCTGACCGGATTGCCGCAGGTATGGCCGTCGATGCAGGTGAAGGTTTTTTTGGCCATGATGCTTCCTAGAGCAATTTCAGGAAAAGTGTGAAGCGGTTAAGTTCGGCGCCTTCGCCGTAACCTTCCGTCCGGAATTGCGTCAAGACAAGAAGACTGTTCAAAACCGCTGCGGGCCGAAGGGGGCGAGATCGACGGGCGGAGTCTGACCGAGAACGAGATCGCGGATCAAGCGCCCGGTTGCCGCTGCCTGCGTCAGGCCGAGGTGGCCGTGACCGAAAGCGTAGAAAATGTTCGGCGCGCGCGCCCGGCCGATGACGGGCAGCGAATCCGGCAGCGATGGGCGATACCCCATCCATTCGCGCCCGCCGGACGGATCGAGCCCCGGCAGGAAACGCCTGGCCTTTTCCAGCATGGCCTTCGACCGCGCGAAATTGGGCGGGCGCTCGATGCCGCCGAGTTCGACGGCGCCGCCGACGCGCACGCCCGTTTCCAGCGGCGTGATGACGAAGCCGTGCCCGGAGAAGATCAGCTGCCGCTTCACGTCGAAGGCCGACACGGGGAGCGTCGTGTTGTAGCCGCGCTCGGTCTCCAGCGGGATGTGCTCGCCGACGTCCCTGGCCAAAAGATGCGACCATGCGCCCGCGGCGATGACGAGTTGGTTTGCCCTCCGGGTCGTGCCGTCGGCAAGCACGATCGTCGCGCCATCCGCTCCGGCCTCGATCCGCTCGACGCGTGCGTGCCCGAAGCGGGCGCCAAGCCGTTCGGCATGGGCCCAGACCGCCTTGCCGAGCAGCCTGGGGTCGGCGACCGTTTTCCAGCCCGGCACGAAGGTGCCCTTGATGAAGCGCGGCGAAAGGCCGGGCTGCAGCGCAGCGAGATCCGCACCGTCGACATGGCTGAAGCCGATGCCGTAGCGCTCACGCGCCGCCCAGCCGGACAGCGAGGCGTGGAACTCGGCCTCGCTCTCGTAGAGTTCCAGCGAGCCGTCCTCGCGTAGCATTGGCCTCGTGCCAGAGCGGTCGAGCAGACCCATCCACTCCGCTTCGGCAAGCCTCATCATCGCGGCCTGTGCGGCGAGGCTCGTCTCGTAGCGGTCGCCGCGCCCGGCGCGCCAAAAGCGGACCAACCATGGCAGCAGCTTCGGCAGATAGGCCGGCGGGATGCTGAGCGGGCCGAGCGGATCGGCAAGCCATTTCGGCAATTGCCGGATCATGCCCTTGTGCGCCAGCGGCAGCACGTCGGTGAAGGCGAAGGCGGCGGCATTGCCCGAGCTCGTTTCCTCGCAGATGCCCGTCCGATCGAAGATCGTGACGTTGCGCCCGGCCTCGGCGAGATAGGTGGCGGCGCAGATGCCGATGATACCGCCGCCGATGATGGCGATGTCTTCACCTTCTCCCCGTTCACGGGGAGAAGGTGCCCGAAGGGCGGATGAGGGGCGGCGCCCCTCCTCGGTCTCATCGGAATTTTCCTGCACGCGAATGCTATTCCTCTATTCGGCTGCCACCAGCTTGTCCGGCGATCGAGGAGACGCCTGCAGCGCCGGCAGTTTCGGCCGCACTGCCAACGCATCCCGAACGATCTTTTCCACCGCCTTGCGGCGCTCGCCCGACAGCGGCCGGCGCGGCATCCGAACGCGATCATTGGTATCGATCGCCAGCACTTCAGCAAGCTTGATGTTTTGGACCAGATAGGTCGAGACATCGAGGTCGAGCAGCGGCCGGAACCAGCGATAGATCTCGAGCGCCTACTCGCGCCGGCCCTGCT
>NZ_RZOI01000968.1:0-1835 GCF_004022645.1 Mesorhizobium sp. M4A.F.Ca.ET.020.02.1.1
TTCTACGACAGGTCCTTCGCCGACAGGCTGCTGCCCTGGTTCCAGGCGCTGACGGCGCGCGGCGCCGACATCCTCGTCGGCGATCCCGGCCGCGCCTACCTGCCGAAGAAGGGGCTGCAATCGCTCGCCGTCTACCAGGTGCCCGTGACGCGCGTGCTGGAGGATGCCGAGGTCAAGCGCACCACCGTCTGGCGCCTTGCTTGACGGCAGCGCCGAACAGGCGTTCCATCGCCGCGATTTCAAAGAGGGTGCATGTTAGAACGACATGCATCGGGAGGGGGTCGAATGGATTTCTCTGCGGTGAACTGGCTGGCGGTGGTCGTTGCCGCCGTGGTGGCGTGGCTGTTCGGCGCCGCCTGGTACACGACGCTCAGCAAGCCGTGGCTCAAGGCGGCTAAGCTCGATCCGGCGACGATGAAACGGTCGCCGCTGTCGTTCATCATCTCCTTCGTCGCCGAGCTGGTCATGGCAATCGTGCTGAGCCTGGTCGTCGGCGCGATGACCGGCGGCGAGCCCAGCCTTGTCGCCGGGCTGATCTTCGGCTTCGTGCTCTGGCTAGGCTTCGTCGCCACCACGCTGTCCGTCAACCACCGCTATGAAGGCTTTGGCTGGGACCTGACGCTGATCGATGCCGGCCATTGGCTGGGCGTGCTGCTCCTCATCGGCGCAGTGATTGGCTGGTTCGGCGCGCCGGCCGGCTAGGGCGAGTTGAGATTCAGGTCAGGACGAGCCAAAAGTGGCGGGTTCAGAGAACCGGAGCGTACTTGAAGTACGTGAGCACCGGAAGCGCAGGAACCCGCCATTTGCAGGCCGGCATCACCTGAATATCAACTCGCTTTCTCAGGTCGGCGTCTTCGCCGCTTCCTCGATAAGCCATTCGCGAAAGGCGGCGACGCGCGCGTCGTCCTTCACGGCCTCCGGATAAACCAGGAAATAGGCGAACTCCGGCGCCACCTTGATGCCGAGCTCGAAGGGTCGCACCAGACGCCCTTGCGAAAGGTCATTGGCAACCATGGCGAAGTCGGCCAGCGCCACCGCGTTGCCGTCGAGCGCCGCCTGCGTGGCATCGGTCGAGGACCCGAATACAAGCGTGCGGCTGTCGTCGAAATCGTCGACGCCGGCCGCATGCATCCACATGCTCCAGTTCGGCCACGTCACGCCCTGGCGCGACCAGTCGATATGCGCGAGCGTGTGGCGAAAGAGGTCGCGCGGCTCGTTGAGCGGTGGGCCGGACGCCAGCAGTGCCGGGCTGCACACCGGGATGATGATGTTGTCGAACAGGCGATGCGCGGCAAGACCGGGATATTTGCCGGCGCCGAAGCGAATGCCGATATCGACATCGTCGCGCTCGAAGTCCCTGACATCATAGGTGATGTCGAAACGCAGCTCGATGCCCGGCTTCCGCTGACGGAAATCGTCCACGCGGCGCATCAGCCACTTCGTCGCGAACTGGGCGTCGAGCGTCACCTTCAGCAGCGCCGTGCCGCGCGTCATCTTGCGGGCCCGCGACACCGCCCGGTTGAGCAGGTCGAGCGCGTCGATCGACGCCTCGAATAGGACGTTTCCGGCCTCCGTCAGCCGGATGGTGCGGCTGGTGCGGATGAACAGCGCAAGGTCGAGCTGGTCCTCGATTTCCTTGATCTGGTGGCTGACCGCCGCCGGCGTCAGGCCGAGCTCGTCGGCCGCGCGGGTGAAATTGAGGTGCCTGGCCGCCGCTTCGAACGTCCTCAGGGCACGCGTTCCGGGCAGCAGGCGGGCCATTCGATCTCCAAATAAAACTTGATGATCAAGCAAGAACTACTCGTTTCCTGTTTATTTTTCAATCCGGCATGATT
>NZ_RZOI01000969.1:0-1834 GCF_004022645.1 Mesorhizobium sp. M4A.F.Ca.ET.020.02.1.1
GGCTTCTACGTCGTCGAGATCGACCGGATCAAGGCCGGCAATACGGCGGATGTTCTGCTGCAAGCCAGCATTGAACAGTTCGGCGACGGTCAGTCCGGCGGCCTGCTGGTCAAGGCGCCGGCGTTGCCTGCCGGCGGACAGACCTACTACAATTTCTTCCGGCCGGATGCGGGAGCCATCCCGTCGCTGAGCCGTGGCGTCTTCGCCACCGGCAACACGGAAGTCGCGTCGACCTATGATTTCCGGGGCCTCGACCCGACAACCGGCCTGCGCACGCTGCCCGGGCTGCAAGCAGGCTCGGTCGTCGCTGGCGGCGACATCATCGTCGCGGCCGCCAATCCGGCGCCGGCGGCAACCACCGTCAACGTGCTTGGCATTACCGAGATCGCCGGCAATGGCGACATCGACGTGCTGACCAACGGCTACATCGCGCTGACCGAAAAGACCGGCGACATGCGCGTCGAGCGCATTCGCTCCAATGCCTCCGATGTGCTGCTGTATTCGCCGCGGCGCATCCTTGATGCGCGCGATGACAATGGCGACCCGGCCTTGATCGAGGCCGATGTCTCGGGCCGCAACATCACCATGGCCGCTGGCGTCGGGCTGTTCAATCCGACCCATTTCCAAGTCGCTGCTCAGGTGCTCAACCCGACGCTGCTTGACATCAACTCGCCCTTGGGCGGCATTGGTGAGCCGAGCAATTTCCTCGAGATCAACGTTGATAACCGCAATGGCGTCGGTGGGCTTGGCGTGCTGCGAGCTTTCGACATCAGCGCGGATTCGACGCTGGGCATCTTCCTCGACGAAGTCGTCGGCGACATGCATGTTCATACCGTCCACACGACCCGTGACGTGTCGCTGAGGACCGTCGCAGGCTCGATCCTGGATTCACGCAACAACGGCGCCGGCGACGACTTTGCCGACGTGATGGGTCAGACCATCGACCTCGACGCCAATGGTGGCGGCTCCATCGGCGCCTTTACCAACGATCTCGAGATCGATTCATCGCGCGGTTCGAGCGATGACGACGTCGCGCTTGAAGCCGGCAACAACATCTACCTGGCCGAAGCGCCGGAGGTTCCCGGCGGCACCGCCGGCAATCTGCGGCTGGTGCTGGCGCACGCCTATGATGGCGATATCCGCATCACGGTGCGCGAAACCTCGGCTCAGGGCGAGAACCTCGACCTGCTGCACAGCGGCAGCGCCCGCTTCGGGGAAGACGGCACGACCTTCCCGACCTTCCAGCCCGATGCGTCGCGTGTCATCACGCATGGCCAGATCTTCGCCGAAAAGGGTTCCGTGCTGCTGCGCGTCGGCGACGACGTGACGCTCGACTCCAACAGCGAGACGCTGGCGGCCAAGAGCATCGACATCTATGGCGACGTGTCGGCGACCGACGAGGTCATCCATGCGCTCGTCAATCTGGATGTCGCCTTCGGCACCGTGATGGTGCTGCGTGGCCGTATCGTCGCCAACGCGACAGTGACGCCGGGCAACAAGACGATCGGCGCGCCGGTCGGCTCGGCAACGCCGACATTGACGGCCGACCCGGTCACCGGACCGACCGTACTGACCCGGATCTTCGGCAACACCGATGTCGACACGATTCAGTTCGGCGACACCTCGGGTGCCGGCGGCACAAACACTCTCGGCAGTCCCGGCTACGTCTTCCTCGGCTCGAAGACGCGCGCCTATGGCAGCCAGGACCTCAATGCAAACAACGTCGATGGCGAAGACCGCTTCCGCGTCTACTACCTCCAGGATACCGCGACGCAAACCTCTCCGAACATGCAGACGGCGGCCGAGCACACGCTCACGCTGGACGGCGTGTCGG
>NZ_RZOI01000096.1:0-12687 GCF_004022645.1 Mesorhizobium sp. M4A.F.Ca.ET.020.02.1.1
AATACTGGCAGATCGCGGCCATCCTCAACACGCCGCGCAACGACAGTTTCGAGGCGCGGCTGACCGCCTTTGCCGGCAAGAAGCTGCAAAAACTCGACATCGCCAACAAGGCGCAGGCCGACGACATCAAGGCGATGCTGGAAGGGGCAAGCTTCAAGGCGCTGTCGGTCGAAGCCAAGCCCACCAAGCGCAATCCGGGCCCGCCCTTCACTACCTCGACGCTGCAGCAGGCCGCATCATCGGGCCTCGGCTTTTCGGCCACCCGCACCATGCAGGTCGCGCAGCGGCTCTATGAGGGCATGGACATCGGCGGCGAGACCGCCGGCCTGATCACCTATATGCGAACCGACGGCGTGCAGATGGCGCCGGAGGCGATCGACGCCGCCCGCGATGCCATCGTCAGCGAATTCGGTCAGAAATACCTGCCGGAAAAGCCGCGCTTCTACACGACCAAGGCCAAGAATGCCCAAGAAGCGCACGAAGCGATCCGCCCAACCGATTTCAAGCGCACGCCGGCATCTGTGCGGCAATATCTCGATGCCGACCAGGCCCGGCTGTACGAACTGATCTGGAAGCGCGCCATCGCCAGCCAGATGCAGCCGGCCGAGATCGAGCGCACCACGGTCGAGATCGAGGCGGTCAACGGCGCCCGCACCGCCGAGCTTCGCGCCGTCGGTTCGGTCATTCGCTTCGACGGCTTCATCGCCGCCTATACCGACCAGAAGGACGAGGATGCGGAGGACGAGGAAAGCCGCCGCCTGCCCGAGATCCGCGCCGGCGAGCAGCTCGCCCGCCAGGCGATCAACGCCACCCAGCACACCACCGAGCCGCCGCCGCGCTATTCCGAAGCATCGCTGATCAAGAAGCTGGAAGAGCTCGGCATTGGCCGCCCGTCGACCTATACGGCGATCCTGAAGACGCTGGAAGATCGCGACTACGTCACCATCGACCGCCGCAAGCTGGTGCCGCAGGCCAAGGGCCGTCTGCTGTCGGCCTTCCTCGAAAGCTTCTTCGAGCGCTATGTCGAATATGATTTCACCGCTTCGCTTGAGGAAAAGCTCGACGAGATTTCCGACGGCAAGCTCGCCTGGAAGGACGTGCTGCGCGATTTCTGGAAGGATTTTTCCGGCGCAGTCGACGACATCAAGGAACTCCGCGTCACCGACGTGCTCGATGCGCTCAACGACGAACTGGCGCCGCTGGTGTTTCCTGCGCGGGAGGACGGCTCAAATCCGCGCATCTGCCCGAAATGCGGCACCGGCAACCTGTCGCTGAAGCTTGGCAAGTTCGGCGCCTTTGTCGGCTGCTCGAACTATCCCGAATGCTCCTTCACTCGCCAGCTCGGCGACGCCGCCAATCCCAATGGCGAGAACGGCAATGGCGAGGATGGTACAAGGCTGCTCGGCAAGGACCCCTACACAGCCGAGGAAATCACGCTGCGCAGCGGCCGCTTCGGCCCCTATATCCAGCGCGGAGAAGGCAAGGAGGCCAAGCGCTCCAGCCTGCCCAAGGGCTGGACGGCCGAGCAGATCGACCATGAGAAGGCGCTGGCGCTGCTGGCGCTGCCGCGCGACGTCGGCAAGCACCCGGAATCCGGCAAGATGATTTCGGCTGGCCTCGGACGCTACGGCCCATTCGTGCTGCACGACGGCACCTATGCCAATCTCGACAGCATCGAGGACGTGTTCTCGATCGGCCTCAACCGTGCCGTGTCGGTGATCGCGGAGAAGCAGCTGAAGGGCAAGGGCGGCCGCAATGGCGCCACGCCCGCGGCGATCAAGGACCTCGGCGACCACCCCGACGGCGGCGGCAAGATCGTCGTGCGCGACGGCAAATACGGGCCCTATGTCAACTACGGCAAGGTCAATGCGACGCTGCCCAAGGGCAAGGATCCACAGTCGGTGACGGTCGAGGACGCGCTGGCGCTGATCGCCGAAAAAGAGGCCAAGGGCGGTGGCGGCAAGAAGCCGTTCCGCAAGGCGGCGAAAAAGGGATAGCAGGCGTGGCGCGCAGGATCTCCGGACGAAGCCACGGCGATCCGCGCACCGCCGACACGAGGGCCAAGGTCCGGGACGACTACCGTCCGTCGCGCGACGAAATCCTGCGCTACATCGCCGAGAACCCGGACCGTTCCGGCAAGCGCGAAATCGCCAAGGCGTTCGCGCTGCGCGGCGAGGACCGCATCTGGCTGAAGGATCTGTTGCGCGACCTGCAGGACGAGGGCCTGCTGACCAGGGAACGCAAGCGGCTCGCCCGCTCCGGCGCCCTGCCCCATGTCTCCGTGCTCGACATATTTGGCCGCGACAGCGATGGCGTGCTCCTGGCGCACCCGAGCGAGTATAGCGGCGCCGGCTCGCCGCCGGTCATCTCCATCCGCGTTTCGCGCGGAAGCAGCGGCCCCACGCCGGGCATAGGCGACCGGGTGCTCGCCAAGACCTTCCCGACCGACGATCCATCCGGCCCTGCCTACACCGGGCGGGTGATGAAGATCTTCGAGAGGCGCAGCGATGCCGTGCTCGGCGTCTTTCGCGTTCTGAAGGACGGCACGTTCCGCATCGAACCGGTGGAGCGGCGCCAGCCCGAACTGATCGTCGACAAGGAATTCCAGAACGGCGCCAGGAACGGCGACCTGGTGGAGGTCGAGCCCGCGCGCGCCTCCCGCTACGGGCTGCCGAGGGCCAAGGTGCTCAACGTTCTGGGCTCGCTGACCAGCGAGAAGGCGGTCTCGATGATCGCCATCCACGCGCATGACATCCCGCACATCTTCCCGGCCGACGTCTTCGCCGAAGCCGAGGCGGTGAAGCCCGCGACGCTTGCCGGCCGCGAGGACTGGCGCGACCTGCCGCTGATCACCATCGATCCGGCCGACGCCAAGGACCATGACGACGCGGTGTTCGCGACGCCTGACCCGGACGAGAAGAACCCCGGCGGCGTGCTGGTCACGGTGGCGATCGCCGATGTCGCGGCCTACGTCCGCTACGGCAGCGCGCTCGATCGCGAGGCTCTGAAGCGCGGCAATTCGGTCTATTTCCCGGATCGCGTCGTGCCGATGCTGCCGGAGCGCATCTCCAACGACCTCTGTTCGCTGCGCGAAGGCCAGGACCGGCCGGGGCTCGCCGTGCGCATGACCTTCTCCGCCGACGGTCGCAAGCTTCGCCACTCCTTCCACCGGATCATGATGAAGTCGGCGGCCAAGCTCGCCTATACGCAGGCGCAGGCGGCCATAGACGGCATGCCGGACGACAAGACCGGGCCGATTCTCGCGACGGTGCTGAAGCCGCTATGGGATGCCTATGCGGTGCTGAAGCGCGGCCGTGACGGCCGCCAGCCGCTCGAGCTCGACCTGCCCGAGCGCAAGATCCTGCTCAAAGAGGACGGCACGGTCGACCGCGTCGTCGTGCCGGATCGACTCGATGCCCACAAGCTGATCGAGGAGTTCATGATCCAGGCCAATGTCGCGGCCGCCGAAACGCTGGAGGCGAAGAAGGAGTCTCTGGTCTACCGCATCCACGACGCGCCTTCACTCGCCAAGCAGGAATCGCTGCGCGAATTTCTGCAGACGCTCGGCCTGTCGCTGGCGCGCGGCGCGCAGATGCGGCCGAACCAGTTCAACGGCATCCTCGAGCGCGTGCGCGGCGCCGACAATGAGGCGCTGGTCAACGAAGTGGTGCTGCGTTCACAGAGCCAGGCCGAGTATTCGCCGAAGAACATCGGCCATTTCGGCCTCAATTTGAAACGCTACGCGCATTTCACCTCGCCGATCCGCCGCTATGCCGACCTTATCGTGCATCGCGGGTTGATCGCCGCGCTGAACCTCGGCCCGGGCGGTCTCACCCAGCAGGAAGCCGAGCGTCTGGAGGAGGTCTCGGCGCTGATCTCCGCCACCGAGCGCCGCGCCATGGCGGCGGAGCGCGACACGGTCGACCGGCTGGTCGCCGCCTATCTCGCCGAGCGCATCGACGAGCGTTTCGACGCGCGCATCTCCGGCGTCACCAAAGCGGGACTATTTGTCCAATTGCCGCAGTTCGGCGCGGATGGTTTCATCCCGGTGTCAAGTCTGGACGGCGATTACTATATATACGACGAAACTGCCCGATCGCTTTTCGGAGAACGCACCGGCAAGGGCTATCAGCTTGCCGACCGCGTCGAGGTTCGCCTGATCGAGGTGGCGCCTATGGCCGGCGCGATGCGTTTCGAAATGCTGACCGACCCGAAGCCGCTGCCCGGCTCCAAGCGGTCGTTCCACAAAGCCAAGGGCCGCGCCCGCGCGTCGCAATCGCGCTCGGGCCCGCGCGGCAGGAGACGGTGATGGCAAGGCAATTGCAGATGGAAGACCAGGTTTTCGGCGGCGAGCACCATTCGGGCCGGACCGCCCGCCCGCTGTGGACGGCGATGAAGCGGGGCCTGCTCGGCCGCTGCCCGCATTGCGGCGAGGGCAAGCTGTTCCGCGCCTATGTCAAGACCGTCGACAGATGTGATCATTGCGGCGAAGAACTTTACCATCACCGCGCCGACGACCTGCCTGCCTATCTGGTGGTTGTCATCGTCGGCCATATCGTGCTTGGCGCCTTCATGGGCGTCGAGGCGACCTCCACGCTCTCCACCTGGCAGCACATCCTCATCTGGGTGCCGCTGACCATCCTTCTGGCGGTCGTGCTGCTACAGCCGGTCAAGGGCGCCGTCATCGGCCTGCAATGGGCCCTCTATATGCACGGCTTCGGCGGCGAAGAAGACGTCATCGAGCACCATCCCGAGGCTTGAAGCCGCGGCTGGCGCAATCGGCGACGGCTGAACGCCACTTTCGCATGCGGGAAGTTTCCGCTAAAGCGCCTCGCATATGAACGGGATCACGCGACGCGCTTCAGATCTTTGCTTTCATGCATGTCATCATCCCCAAGACAGACACGGCGTTTGGGCGACATGCATCAGCTCGGGGACGGAATGACCAAAGCGAATGTCGACAAGCTTGAGCCGAGCGTTGCCGCGCCTGCCGCAAAGCCGTTGCGTCCGCGCGATGCCGCGACATTGATCCTGCTCGACCGCAAGGGCGACGAGGTCCTGGTGCTGATGGGCCGCCGCCATGCCGGCCACGCCTTTATGCCCGGCAAGTTCGTCTTTCCGGGCGGCCGCACCGATCCGGCCGACAGCCGCATTGCTGTCGCCGCAGCCCTCCACCCCCAGGAAGAAGCGAACCTGACCGCTGGCCTCGGCCGCACCAGCGTGGCCCGCGCCCGTGCCATCGCGCTTTCGGCGATTCGCGAGACCTATGAGGAAGCCGGCCTGCTCATCGGCCGCAAAGGCGCCTTCACCACCACCAGGCGCGACTGGCAGGGCTTTGCCGAACATGGCGTCGTACCCTCGCTGGATGCGCTGCGCTTCATCGCCCGCGCGATCACGCCGCCGAACCGGGTGCGTCGCTTCGACACGCGCTTCTTCAGCGCCTGGCGCGGCGACGTCGCGGTTGAACTGGCTGATGGCGGCCCGACCAACGAGCTGGAGGAACTGGTCTGGCTGCCGCTCGCCAAGGCCAGGCAGGCCGATATCCCCGACATCACCGGGATGATCCTGGACGAGCTGGCAAAGCGGCTCACCGATGATCCGCTGCTGCATCCGGGCGGCTCGGTGCCTCTCTACCGGCGTGTCCGCAACCGCTTCACCCGCGAAATCCTCTAGGCTATTCAGGCATCCCATGACGGTCGATACCCAACAACAGGGCGAGGAACGCGTACACTGGCTACCGATGATCGCTGCCATCTCCTCGATCAGCGTCGTCGGCATCGCCATCGGCCTCGGTATGCCGCTGCTCAGCGTCATCCTGGAAACGCGTGGTCATTCGGCCTCGATGATCGGCCTCAACACCGCCGTCGCCGGCCTTGCCTCGATCGCCGGAGCGCCGCTCGCCACCCCGCTCGCCATGCGCCTCGGTGTCGCCTGGACGATGCTGCTGATGATTGCCGCCGGCGCGCTTGCCTTCGTCGGCTTCCATTTCGCGCCGGATTTCTGGATGTGGTTTCCGCTCCGCGTCGTGCTGCATATCTCGTTGACGGTGCTGTTCATCCTGTCCGAGTTCTGGATCAGCACGTCGGCGCCGCCGCACCGGCGGGGCCTGGTGCTCGGCATCTACGCGACCGTGCTGTCGCTCGGCTTCGCCGCCGGGCCATGGCTGTTTGCCCATCTCGGCAGTGCCGGCTTCCTGCCCTTCGGCGTGACCATAGGCCTGGTGACGCTGGCCGCCATTCCGGTGCTGGCGGCGCGCGACGAGAGCCCGACGATCGTCGCCGACAGCGAGACCAGCCACTTTCTCCGCTACATCTGGCTGGTGCCGACCGCGACCTTCGCGGTGCTGGTGTTCGGCGCCGTCGAGACGGGCGGTTTTGCGCTGTTCCCCGTCTATGGCAACCGCATCGGCTATTCCGAGGCGGACGCTGCCCTGCTGCTCACCATGATCGGCCTTGGCAACGTGCTGCTGCAGATTCCGATCGGCATGATCAGCGATCGCGTTTCCGATCGCCGTCATCTGCTGCTGGCCTGCGCCGCCGTCGGGCTTGCCGTCACGATCTTCATGCCGCATTTCGCCAGCAACTGGCATTTGATGGCCGCCCTTCTGTTCGTCTGGGGCGGCGTGGTCGCCGCCCTCTACACGATCGGCCTTGCCCATCTCGGCTCGCAATTGTCGGGCCATGAGCTTGCCTCGGCCAATGCCGCTTTCGTGCTCTGTTACGGCGTCGGCATGGTGCTTGGCCCGCAGGCGATCGGTGTCGGCATGGATATTTTCGGCCCCTCCGGCTTCGGCTGGTCGCTCGGCCTGTTCTTCGCCGCCTATATCGCGCTGGTCGGCGTCCGGCTGATCCGCAAGGTCCTGTAGAATCACATCACGCTGCTGACATCACCGTGTCAGGAGCACCCCTGCTATACGACCCTCCTCAAGCAGGGAGACGTCTTATGATCGACAGTGGCTTCGAAACCAAATCCGTGCGGATGCAGTTGTTGCTGCTCGTCAGCTTCCAGGCGCCATCAGCCGATGTCGACCGCATCATGGACGCCGTGGTCGCCATTACGCCGCTCGGCATGGGCAGCTACGACAGCAACGCCTTCCAGTCGGCCGACGGCGTCGAGCGCTACCGGCCGCTCGAGGGTGCAGCGGCCGGCGCCGAGACGCTGCTGCGACAGCGGCCGGGCACGGTCGAGGTGTCGTTCGAATTGCCGGACGACCAGGCCCTGGCCGCCCGCGTCGTCGAGGCGATCTACCAGGCGCACAGCTACGAGGAGCCGGTGATCCGCATCCAGCCGCTGCTTGCCAGCCGTTCGAAGGGCCTTGACGACCGCGCCAATCCCAACCGCTGGTGGAACACGACGGGCGATTGGAAGAAGGCCGCCCCGCCGGTCAGGGAAGACGCTTGACCGCCAACCTTGCAGCCGCCGGCTGGTTCCCCTTGCCGGCGGCAAGGCGCATCGAGCGTCGCCGCAGCCCGTCCGGGCTTGACTTTCCGGGCGCGTTCTTTATGTGTCGCGCCAAGTTTCCCGCGTCCGGGTGTTTTCCCCGTGCTCCAGCGGCCAAAACTCCACGAACATTAACGGACGAACATCATGGCCAAAGCCGCAAACATCAAGATCAAGCTTCTGTCGACCGCCGACACCGGTTTCTTCTACGTGACCAGCAAGAACAGCCGCACCAAGACGGACAAGCTGTCGTTCCGCAAGTACGATCCGGTCGCCAAGAAGCACGTCGAGTTCAAGGAAACCAAGATCAAGTAATCCGGTTTCCTCCGAGAATGCCGAAACGCCGCCCTTTGGGCGGCGTTTTTGTTTTCTAACGCCTTGATTTAATTGATTTTTTGTTTTCTTACCATATCGCCTAACATATTAGGTTTGAGGCCGTAATGGCCACGAAGGACGGTATGGTTTAGAGAAAAAGCCCGCCTCTTTTCAGAGACGGGCCTCGCGCGGCAACCGGTCGGTGGTTTTCACTGCGGCAATGGCCGCGCGATTCTCGTATCCAACGGCGTGCCGGCCAGTAGGCAGACGTTCCAAGCCTGATCATCGATCGGCACAAGGGCCTCGCCGAGCATCATCCTGTCGCGGTTCGGATCTTCGAACGCCAGCGAGCGCACTCCGTAGATTTCGAGTCCATTGCTGGCGCGAGTGCGGTAGAGCACCAGCGAGGGCATAGGCCCGTCGCGGTGCGTGATCATGGCGCCCAACTCGAAGCGCCAGGTTTCGGTCGGCTGTTCAGTGACAGTTGCATGAGCGTTCATTTCGATCACTCCAGGTTTTGGCCTCTCGAGCCAGTCACCGGATTGGGCCTCCGGAAAAAGCCGGGGGCGAGAGCGACCTGGAGATCGCGGCAAGCGTTTAGGCTTCGGCCCTGGACATAGCTATGCCACCCCGGCCAATGACTTGGCGTGCTGCCGTTCGATTGTGTGCAGGAAAACCCCTAACCCTTGCCAATTAAAATGGCCGAGATTCGCAGCGTTGTCAAAGGGTATTCACAGATTATTTTTGGGTGTTATTTGGCGAAATATGCGAAACCGCCTAAACTGTCAAGTACAAGGTAGGCGCTTTCGCCTAAGCACTTCTCCGCTGGACTCCAAAGCCGTTCTGTGGAATCCATTTATAGTCACTTGCGCGAGAAAAGCCATGGAACACACTTTCAATGAACTCGCTCGGATCCTAACGCAGCGCCCCGTGCGCGGACGCTACGCTGCGTTGGTGGTCCGCCTGGTGGAAAGCTTGGTGATGGGTCTCGCGATAGGCTTAGGCGTTGCTACAGGGCTGGCGCTGGCTGGATAAGTGCAGCGCTGACCGGCTATCTGCTGCGCGGGCTGGTGTCTGGGGTATAGATCGTCCCCACCTTCCTGCCGCCGCACTTGGCACACTTCAGCTTTGGAATGATGTCGTCCGCCATCGCGGGAGCATCCGGACCGAACCGATCGCGGAGCTTGGCGAGATCGAGCTTCTGGCTGTGATTGCACGGCGCGTGGTGACAGAAGGCCGTCACCGTCATCTTCGCATCGATTAGGGATTGAAACGTCCAGCCTTTCGCCATCGGGTCGATATAGGACAGCCTTGGGTCATCTAGCCAATACCTCGTACCAGCGCACGCTAGTTCCGAGTGGGCAGCACCCTAAAGTCTGCCGAACGCCCTCCTCCCGACTCTGCACCGTCATCCGCCGCGGTGAGGCCACGACGAAACAACTCCCGAACGGCGTCAGATCGAGTCGGCATTCTTCTCTCAAACCGCCAGGCATCCAGCACGGCCAACTCCTCGGCATTGAGCATGATCTGTAGACGGTATGTTCGTTTGTTGGGTGGCATGTTCTGCTATCTCATCAATCTGCAATACCGGCGTCGTGATGGACGATTGCGTCGAGGATGACCTCATAGACGCTGCCGGTGTCTTCCTCAATCTCAGTGCTGTTGATGCCTACCGACTTGGCGTCGGCGAACAGCTTTTGGGTCAACTCGGCAACCGAGATGATATCGGCACCCACCGTCTCGGGAACGTTGGCGACTATCCATTTGTACAAAAAGTCAGTCCCACGGGTGCTCATGGCCGACATAAGTCAAAGTCGGGCATTAGGTTCCAAGAGCCTCACCCGAGCGTACAGCCGTTTTCGCTGTCCTACAGCGCCGAAGCGCCGGCGCGTTCTGGCGCATGCCTCTGGCCCGCTGCATGCTGGCGCGATCAAAGAGGAAGGATCGATCTATTTAGGCAAGGGAAAGCCCGTCGCTGGGAGGATAAGCGACGGGCTTTGATGGTGCCATATAGCGGCTACACAACCTTAGATCGATCGCTTCGCGACGTAGGGCAGGCCCGTCGTCATCTTCCACACGGCGACGGGCCGCTCCTGCTTGTGGATGGGACCCCGGAGAGTGAAGGGGTTTGCCACTGTGTCCTATAAGAGCGACGCGGCAATTCGGTTCCGAATTATTTGCCGACAATTCGAATATATTAGGATCCGCTTGACGAAGCCGCCGTCGACATCTCTTTGATGACCGCATCGAGCGAGACGATATCTTCCAGTGCGGCTATTTCCATCGGATCAGCCGCCTGTGCTGGCGTGCGTATCTCAGGAACGCCATCAGGCCCTATTGGCGCGTGGCTCATCACAAGGATGTCGCGATACTGCTTGAGCAAGTCGAGCGCTCTATCAATGGTTCGTTGGTCCATCGTGGGAATTTAGCATATGGAGTGGCCGAGGCCAGCCCGGCTACTCTTCCCGGACATCCTCCACCGTGGCATGGCGTAGCTTCGGTTCGCCGCGCAAATACCTGACACGGGCAGTGATGCCGGGCTCGAGCCATTCCGCCTTTGAAATGGCTTTCGGCAGTCCTGGCGGTGGCGAACGCCCTTTGCGCACTCGTAGCCATAGACGCTCCCGCATCTCCATGGTGAGTGCGACCGTGGCCGAGCCGGCATATTTCCCGCCGCGTGCCATGATGCCCTGTGGCGCCTTGCCGGGCTCGCGCCTGATGCCCAGCAACTCGAATTCGCCAAGCTCCCAGCATTTTGTCTTCACCCAGGCATCGATCTTGCCGCTCTTGTAGGGACTTTCCCTTCGCTTCGAGACCATGCCTTCGAGGCCCATCCTCTCAACGGCTTCGAAGAAGGCAGTGCCACCGCCCTCGACGTGCTCGCTGTATTGAATGATCCCCTTCGCCGGCTTCACCAGATCCCAAAGCTTCGCCTTGCGCTCGATCGCGGGCAGAGGACGGAGATCCTGGCCGTCGAGGTGCAGGATATCGAACGCGACGAAAGCAAGCTGTTCGGCGTTCCACGTCATCCGCGAGTGCATCCTATGAAAGTTAGGCCTGCCATCGGGTTCGGGCGCGATCATCTCGCCATCGAGGATGAAGGACTTCGCCGGAAGCTTCTCCGCCGCGGCGACGATCGGCCAATACCGCTTCGACCAGTCGTGGCCGTTTCTGGAGAAAGCGCGGGCGCCGGCCCAGTCGAGTATCACCTGTGTCCGGAAGCCGTCGAACTTGATTTCATGGAGCCAGTCGTCGCTCACAGGCGGCGTCTCGACTTGCACTGGCTCCAACGGCTTGATGAACTTCAGCCGCTCGTCGGCGTTACGCATACGAACTCCAACGCAACATTCGAATTTGATTCAATATCGCATGGCCGTTTCAGTTCCGTTAGCGTTTGCTGAAGGCCCTCGGAACATTCCGGCACGGTTGCTGTTCTCTTTCAACTAGGAGGAACAGCCATGGCAGACGACAAGAGCAAGACCGATTTTCGAGACCGCGACCGGGTGTCGGGAGACGAGGAATATGAAGTTGGCTATCTTGCGAGCAAGTTCCAACTCACGATCCCAGAGGTCCGCGAATTGATTGCCAAACACGGCAATGACCGCGAAACGCTTGAGCGCGAGGCGAAGAAGATGGGTGAGCAACAAAATTGACCAGGCTTTCCGGTCAAAAAGCGATAGCCCGGTCTGCTTAAATCGAGGTGACACAGGATTCTGCAGGCCGGGCCATGCACCGACATCGAGGAAGTGCCGGAGCCCCGTTACAATGCGCCTTGTCTAGGCGGGCCGCAAGGTATGCCTTTGACGAGGGGGGACCCAGCCTCGCGGCCGCGAACTGCTTGACTAAGCGCCCTCGCGCCCCAGCTCATGGAGGGCGAAGGGCAATCAGCCGAGCGATTTCCTGGCTACGAAGGCAAGTTCAACTGAACCCTGACCATTACGCGTCGCGCCGGCTCCTTTTTACGATCGCGGAAACGCCGCAGTCGGCGGCGTGATAGAGCTATCGGTATCATAGCGGCAGACGCCCTTGGTGATCCTGATCTCGTCCATCCAGCCGTTCCAGATAGCGGTGCTGACGGCTCGCCCGATGCCAAGCGTGTCCGACGAGTTGAACGTCGTCAGGTTCGACGGCGTATTGCCGACAAGAAGAGTGCCGTCGAACCAGATGCGCACTTTGCCCGACGCATTCCGGGTGACGGCGATATAATGCCAGGCATTCAGCGTTGCCGTGCCTGCAGGGATGGTTCCCGTGGTTACCATGAGGTTGCCGCCGAGGCCGCCGTTTATTGAATAGCCGAACACAAGAGATCCGTTGTCGCCGGCGCTCCAGGTGGAATTGAGATACCAGGCCATCGATCCCAGGCCATCGCCCTGGCCCAGAATGTAGGTGTTCGAACCCGTGGCGGCCCGCCTGACGAACAGTTCGATGGTGAACTCGCCGGACAGGTTCCAGTCGGCATGATCGGCGAAGGTCCAGTAGTCCCCCGCCCCATCAAAGAGACCAGAAGCCGAGCCGAACTTGGCCTGCGCGGTATCGATTTGCGCATTGCCATTCGCGGTCCCCGAACCCTTGTTGGTAGCGGTGCTCTCATCGGTCAGCGTGGTCGAGCCGTCAGAGCCTTCGAAGCCGAGCAGAAGAACGACATTGGCGAAGTATGGATCGCTCCCGCCGCCGCCGCCAGATGCACGACGCACGCCGAAGCCGGTAAACCTGTTCAACATAAGCATATTTTGAAATTCCTTTTGAAATCAGCGCGAGCGCATGGTGCGCTCGATGCTGGCAGCGGTGCGCGTGTCGGGGTGTTGATGCTTGCGGGCCATCACGCTGCCATGTCCGCCACGTCCCCAGTCGGCGCCAACGTTGCATCGATGGCAAAGGCGCCATCGGTGAATGCGCGTTTGAAAATGATCTTGCCGGCGCGCTCAAAGATGG
>NZ_RZOI01000970.1:0-1831 GCF_004022645.1 Mesorhizobium sp. M4A.F.Ca.ET.020.02.1.1
ACCGCGCCCTGAGGCAATCCCGGTATCAACGTCACGGCGCCTTGGAGAGCATCCAGTTGAGCGTGCCGCGCCAGTCGGTCATGCGGATCGGCGTGCCGTGCGTGCCGGTCTCGAAGCGGACGAAGCGGGTCGGATAGGGATAGGCTTTTGACTTTGCAATGATGGAGCGGAAGAAGGCTTCCTGCTTTTCCACCGGAAATACCGGGTCCTTGCTGCCCTGACCGAAGAAGACGGGCACATGGCGCCTGAAGGCGGGACTGGCGAGAAAGCTCTCATCCCACAGCGAACCGAGCAGCAGCAGCCCGTCGATGCGTCGGCCGGTGTCGTTGCGCGCGGCAAGCTTCCAGCACAGCGATCCGCCCATCGAGCCGCAGGCGACGAAGATCTTCGCGCCCGGCGACTTCTCGGCGTAGTGATTGATCAGCGCCGCAACCTGGGCGGCGCCCTTGTCGCCGAAATCGGGGAAGTCCGGCGACAGATAGAGGCCGCCATTGGCGGCCATCAGATTCTTGAGGCGGTTGAAATTGCCACCGAAGGTAAAGTCGTCGACACCTTGCTTTCGGCTGCCACCCTGCCCGTGCAGGTAGAGCACGATGATGCCGGCGCCCTCGGTCTTGCCGACGGCAACATGCCTGACATCGCCCGCGTCCGTCTTCAGCATCAGGTCCTGCTGCAGCTTGCGCACGCCGGTGTCGGTATATTCGCCATGGACGCGCTTTTCCGGCACCTCGTCGCGCTGGTTGATGTCGCGCATCTCGCGATAGTCGATGACGGTGTAGGCGCCATTGTCGCCGGACGACAGCGTCGCCGGATAGGCGAACAGATCGTCCTTGTAGGGTTTTAGCTCGAGAGCGCCGGCATCAACTGCGGACAGCAAAAGAGCGATCACGGTTAACAGCGTGCGGGAGACTTGAAAGCGATTGGCCATGCCGCAGGCATGCGTGCTTCGGCTTCGCTTTGTCAATCCTGCAGCACGCCGCCGGCGCCTTCCAGCGCCTCGCGCGTATCGACGTCGACCGAGGCGGCGTTGCCGATCTCGACATCGACGACATCAAGGCCCCCGGCTTCGACCAGGTGGCGCGCGCCGGTGTCGCCTTCGAGATGGGCGATAGCCCCAAACAGCGAACGAGGCAGCAGGACCGGGTTGCCGCGCCGGCCGTCGTGGGCGGCACGCACCACCGAGCGGCCGCCGGATCTGCGGAAGGCTTCGATCAGCCGGTCGAGATCGGCGGAGGACACGCCGGGCATGTCGCCAAGGACGATCATGGCGCCGGCGGCCTCGGCCGAAACCCTGGCGATGCCCGCCTTGAGAGACGAGGACAGGCCGTCGGCGAAATCGGGATTGTCGGCCAGGATCACATCGAGGCCGGAAAGCGCGCCGCGCACCCGCTCTCTTTGATGGCCGGTGACGACAATTGTGTTTGCCGCCCTGGAACCCAGCGCTCTCTCGGCGGCGCGGCGCACCAGCGGCTTGCCGTCGAACAGTGCCAGCAGCTTGTTCGGCCCGCCCATGCGGCTGGAGCGCCCCGCCGCCAGAAGCACGATCTCGACCTTCGGCCGGGCTCTCGCAGTCGCCGGCTCACGCGGCTGCGGCCGGGTCGGTATCTCCATCAGCAGCCCGCCGACGCCCATGCCGGCGATATCGCCAGCCGTCACGTCGAGGCCGGCGATCAGCCGGTCGAGCACCCAGTCGAAGCCGTTCTCCTTGGGGCTGCGGGCGCAGCCAGGCGCGCCGATGATGCGTTTGCCGGCAAGCGTGCCCAGCACCAGCAGGTTGCCGGGATCGACGGGCATGCCGGCGCGGACCACGCTGCCCCCTGCGTGTTCGATC
>NZ_RZOI01000971.1:0-1820 GCF_004022645.1 Mesorhizobium sp. M4A.F.Ca.ET.020.02.1.1
CCCGCCGCTACAACATCCCCTACCGCACCTCCAACACCTGCGCTGCCAACACGGTCGACGCACAGGCCGCCTACGAAAGCGTCTTTTCGCTGTGGGGCGCCATCCAGGGCGGCGGCAATCTGATGATGCACGGGGCCGGCTGGCTCGAGGGCGGCCTGCGCTGCTCCTACGAAAAGACCATCCTCGACATCGACCTGCTGCAGATGGTGGCCGAGTTCCTGACCCCGCTCGACCTGTCCGAGGACGCGCTCGGCTTCGACGCCATCCAGTCGGTCGGCCCGGGCGGCCACTTCTTCGGCACCCAGCACACGCAGGACCGCTACAAGACCGCCTTCTACTCGCCAATCCTCTCCGACTGGCGCAATTTCGAAAGCTGGACGGAAGCCGGTTCGCCAACGGCGCTCGAAAAGGCCAACCGGGTCTGGAAGGAGCGGCTGGCGTCCTACGAAGAACCCTATATGGACCCGGCGACCCGCGAAGAACTCAACGACTTCGTCGAGAAACGCCGCGCCGAAGGCGGCGCCCCGACCGATTTTTGATTTTCTGCGCGCCAATCGGTGCGCCGGTCAATGTCTGGCGGCGCGCCGAAACATGATTCAATCTCTTCAAACACGGACCTATCTTCATGAAATCTCACGTCAAAGCGGTTGTCATCGGCGGCGGTGTTGTTGGCTGCTCGGTGCTCTACCATCTGGCCAAGGCCGGCTGGACCGACATCATGCTGATCGAGCGTTCGGAACTGACCTCGGGCTCCTCCTGGCATGCGGCGGGCGGCTTTCACACGCTGAACGGCGACCCCAACGTCGCCAAGCTGCAGGCCTATACGGTGCAGCTCTACAAGGAGATCGAGGAGCTTTCCGGCCAGTCCTGCTCGCTGCACCTCACCGGCGGCGTGATGATGGCGGATACGCCTGAGCGCATGGACTTTCTGCGGCTCGCCCACGCCAAGGGCCGATATCTCGGCATGGACACCGAGCTGATCACGCCGTCGGAAGCCAAGGCGATGTTCCCGCTGATGGACGACAAGAACTTCGTCGGCGCCATGTGGGATCCGGTCGAAGGCCATCTCGACCCGTCCGGCACGACCATCGCCTATTCGAAGGCGGCGAAGAAGCTTGGCGCTGAGATCGTGCTGCGCAACCGTGTCGTCGACCTGACGCAGCAGCCGGACGGCACCTGGAACGTCGTTACCGAACAGGGCACGGTCCACGCCGAGCACGTCGTCAACTGCGGTGGCCTGTGGGCGCGCGAGATCGGCCGCATGGTCGGCGTCGAGCTGCCGGTGCTGGCGATGGAGCATATGTACCTGCTCACCGAGCCGATGCCGGAGGTCGAGGAGTTCAACAAGTCGACTGGCCGCGAGATGATCGGCGTGCTCGATTTCAAGGGCGAGATCTATACCCGCCAGGAGCGCAACGGCATCCTGCTCGGCACCTATGAAAAGGCCTGCAAGCCGTGGTCGCCGGTCAACACGCCCTGGGATTTCGGCCATGAACTCTTGCAGCCCGACATCGATCGCATCGCGCCGTCGCTGGAGATCGGCTTCAAGCATTTCCCCGGCATCGAGAAGGCCGGCATCAAGCAGATCATCAATGGCCCCTTCACCTTCGCGCTCGACGGCAACCCGCTGGTAGGCCCGGTGCAGGGCCTGACCAATTTCTGGTGCGCCTGCGCCGTGATGGCCGGCTTCAGCCAGGGCGGCGGCGTCGGCCTCGCGCTCTCCAACTGGATGGTGCATGGCGATCCGGGCTTCGACGTCTGGGGCATGGATGTGGCCCGCTTCGGCGAATGGGCGAGCCTGCGGTACACCAATGCCAAGG
>NZ_RZOI01000972.1:0-1817 GCF_004022645.1 Mesorhizobium sp. M4A.F.Ca.ET.020.02.1.1
TGCCTATGTGCTGTGGGGCGTGGCGCTGGGCATTGGGCAGGTGCTGACGCGCGGCGAGGACGGCCAGCGCGCGCTGTTCCTGCTTCCCGCATTGCTGTTCACCATTGCCATGGTGGTCTTCCCGACCCTGTTCGGCTTCTACATCGCGCTGACCGACTGGAACCTCAGTTCCTTCTCCGGCCGCAAGTTCAACGGGCTCGACAATTTCTGGCAGATGCTGGCCGACCCCTACTACCGCAACGCGCTGTTCAACATGGTACTGTATGTGCTCGCGGTGTTCGTCGAATATGTCATCGCCTTCGGCCTGGCGCTGCTCCTCAACGCGCAGATCCGCGCCCGCAAATTCTTCCGCGTCGTCTTCCTGATGCCGCTGATGTTGTCGCCGGTCGCGGTGTCGTGGATGATCGGCAAGTCGCTGATGGAGTATCGCTTCGGCCCGGCGGCGACGCTGGCGCGATACCTCGGCTGGGACAATCCCGCCTTCTTCTCCAACCCGATCACCGCCCGCATCTCGATCATGGTGCTGGATGCCTGGACCTTCATCCCGTTCATGATGATCATGCTGCTTGCCGGCCTGCAGGCGATGTCGCGCGAGGTGCTTGAGGCGGCGCGCGTCGACGGCGCCACCGCCTGGCAGACCTTCTGGCAGGTCACTTTCCCACTGATGCTGCCGGTGTCGGTGACAGCGGTGATCCTGCGCATCATCTTCAAGCTGAAGCTGGCCGACATCATCATCACGGTGACGTCGGGCGGGCCCGGCGGCGCCACGGATTCGGTGTCGAGCTTCATCTACCGCGAGTACCGCGACCGCTCGAATGTCGGCTACGGCACGATGCTGGCCATGGCCTATCTCGTCATCATCATCGTGTTCGTGACCTGGCTGCTGAAATTCGCCAGCCGCTTCGTGCGCAACGTCAACTGAGCGGCCGGCAACATGAGCGTCCAGACCACCGACTATTCCGTCTCCGAAATCAGCTCGCCGGCGAGCTTCCTGACCAGCCGCGTCTTCATCTATGGCGCGCTGGTGTTCTGGTCCTTCATCTGCCTTTTCCCGATCTACTGGACGATCACGACGTCATTCAAATCGGCGGTCGACGTCACCCAGGGCCATCTGATCCCGTTCGTCGACTTCCAGCCTGACTGGAAGGGCTGGCGCTCGCTCGGCCTGTCGCCGGACTCGATCACGCAGACCTCGACCGTGCGCGACGAGTTCTTCAAGCGCTTCATGAATTCGGTCATCGCCTCGGTCGGCGCATCCGGCCTCGCCATCATCATCGGCAGCCTCGCCGCCTACGGCCTGACCCGCTACCGCTACCACTTCGCCTGGTTCAAGAACGAGGACATCTCCTTCTTCTTCCTGTCGCAGCTGATCCTGCCGCCGGTGGTGCTGGCGCTGCCCTTCCTGGTGCTCTACCGCGAGGTCGGCCTGCTCGACACGCGCGTCGGGCTGATCCTGCTCTACACGCTGATGGTGCTGCCGATCGTCATCTGGATCATGCGCGACCAGTTCAATTCGATCCCGGTCGAGCTGGAGGAGGCAGCGCTCGTCGACGGCCTGTCGATCTGGGGCGCCTTCTTCCGCATCGTCATGCCGATCGCGCTGCCTGGCATGGTCGCGGCCTTCATCCTGGCGATGGTGCTGTGCTGGAACGAGTATTTCTTCGCCGCGCTTTTGACCTCGACCGACGCCAAGACCATTCCCGTCATGGTGGCGAGCCAGACCGGGTCGCAAGGCATCAACTGGTGGTCGATGGCCGCACTCGCCACCGCCGCCATCACGCCGCTTGCAGTCATCGGCATCCTTCTGGAACGCTACC
>NZ_RZOI01000973.1:0-1814 GCF_004022645.1 Mesorhizobium sp. M4A.F.Ca.ET.020.02.1.1
TCTGTCGCGTGAAGGATTTCGACGAGGCGATCAGGCTCGCCAACGATAGTCCCTTCGGCCTCGGCGCCTCGGTGTTCACCACCGACCTCGCCGAAGCGCACGAGGCGGCCGAGCGGCTCGAGGCCGGCATGGTCTGGGTCAACAATCCGCTGATCGACAACGACGCGCTGCCTTTCGGCGGCTGGAAGGCTTCCGGCCTCGGCCGCGAGCTCGGCCGCCAGGGGCTCGACGCCTTCCGCCGCTCGAAGATGGTGATCATCGACCACAAGCCCGAGATCCAGGGCTGGTGGTACCCTTACCCGGACAGCTGGTTTCGCGACACCGGTGGCCGCAAGCACGTGTAAGGCGAGCCGGGGGACGCCCTGGCTCAGCCGATGCTTTCGCCACCGTCGACCACCAGCGCCTGTCCGGTCATGAAGGAGGAGCGGTCGGAGACGAGGAACAGGATCGCTTCGGCGATCTCGTCGGCGCTTGCCCAGCGCCCCATCGGGATCTTGGTCCGGACATAGTTTTCGATCGCGTCGCGCCCGCCCATCTGGGCGATGAACGGCTCGTTGAACGGCGTGTCGACCCAGCCCGGGCAAAGCGCGTTGATGCGGACATTGTAGCGGGCGTAGTCGAGCGACATCTGCCTGGTCATCGCCACCACGGCATGTTTCGACGTCGCATAGGCGATCATCTCGCGGTCGTAGAAGACCCCCGAATTCGAGGCGGTGTTGAGGATGACGCCGCCGCCCTGCGCGATCATCGCCGGCATCACGATCTTGGCGCCAACGAACTGCGCCCGCACATTGATCCGCCACGACGCATCCATGCCGTCGACGCCAACTTCGGTGAGCGTGCCGCCGACCTGGATGCCGGCATGGTTGTGCAATATGTCGATCCGCCCATGCCTGCCGAGCGTGCCGACGATGAGCGCCTCGACCGCGGTGTCGTTGCCGACGTCGGTCGTGACCGCTTCGGCGCGGCCGCCGGCTTCGCGGATGTCGGAGGCAACGGCCTCGCCGGCGGCCCGATCGCGGTCGGCGATCACCACTGTCGCCCCTTCCCTGCCCATGATCATGGCGCCGGCGCGCCCGATGCCGGACCCGGCTCCGGTCACCACGGCGATGCGGTCTTTCAGGATCATGATCGGTCTTTCACTGTTTTCTTCGGCGCAGCTGCCACTGGGCAAGCACCACGAGCAGCACCGAGGCGACGAGCACGATGGTCGCGACGGCGTTGATTTCCGGCGTCACGCCGCGGCGGATCGAGGCGAAGACATAGATCGGCAGCGTCGTCTGCGCGCCGGCGACGAAGAAGGCGATGATGAAGTCGTCGAACGAAAAGGTGAATGCGAGCAGGAAGCCGGCGATCACCGCCGGCATGATCTGCGGCAGCACAATCGAGCGGAACGTCGTCAGCGGCGTGGCGTAGAGATCGCTCGACGCCTCGACCAGGTTGCGGTCGAGACTGCCAAGGCGCGTGCCGACGATCATCGCCACCAGCGCCATCGAGAACAGGCCATGCGCGGCGATGATCGAGCCGTAGCCGAGTGCCAGGCGCGGCGGCTGGTCGCCCGGCCACAATTCGGCGACGAACGGATTGACGACGCCGAACAGCTGCACGAGCGCGACCAGCGTCGAGATGCCGATGACGACGCCCGGAACGACGATTGCCGCGCCCAGCAGCCCATCGAAGACCGCTCGTGTCCGCGCCCCGACGCGCTGCAGGCCGAGCGCGGCGGCGGTGCCGGCGACCGCCGCCAAAAGCGCGCTGGTGGTGGCGATGAACAAGCTGTTCTTCAGCGCCTCGACCAGGAACGGGTTGGACAG
>NZ_RZOI01000974.1:0-1811 GCF_004022645.1 Mesorhizobium sp. M4A.F.Ca.ET.020.02.1.1
GTGCAGGCGTCGAGATTTGTCAGATGGCGGCTGGCGGCCTCGCTGAGCTGGCTGATCTCCTCTGAGGACAATCTGATGCGGCCGGCCCGCGCGTTTTCCCTGGCCTGCTGCGGGCTGCGGGCGCCGCAAAGCGAGAAGGTGATGCCCGGCTGCTGCAGCGTCCAGGCGATGACGATCTGCGCCTCGCTTGCGCCGTGCGTCTCGGCAATCGGCCGTATCTCTTCCATCAGCGCCGCGACCTTGCGGCGGTTGGCCAGCGAGAACCACGGATTGTCCTTGCGCTGGTCATCGCCGGTAAAGACGCGGTCCGGACCGATCTTGCCCGACAACAGGCCGAGCGCCAGCGAGGAGTAGCTGAGCACGGACACATTGTTGTCCGCGCAGAAAGGCAGAAGGTCGCGCTCCATGTCGCGCACCACCATGCTGTATTGCTGCTGGACCGCGTCGAGCTGGCCGGCCGCGAGATAGGCTTCGACATCCGCAATGCTGACATTGCTGGCGCCGATGGAGCGGATCTTGCCTTGGGTCTTGAGGCGATCGAGCGCTTCCATGGTCTCGGGGACCGGCGTCGTCGCATCCTGCCAATGGGTGATGTAGTGGTCGATGTGGTCGGTGCCGAGACGGCGCAGGCTCTGCTCCACTTCGTAGACCACGGAGTCGGCGCCGAGATAGCGATGCACCGGCGCGCCGTCATAGTCGAAGAAGTGGTTGCCCTTTTTTGCGTGCCAGATCAGTCCAAGCTTCGTGGCGAGCACGACCTTGCCGCGGCGTCCCTTGATCGCCTTGCCGACGATTTCCTCCGACAGCCCCTGGCCGTAGGCCGGCGCGGTGTCGATCAGCGAAACGCCTTCGTCGATCGAGGCGCGGATGGTGTCGATGGACTGCGCCTCGTCGGTGCCGCCCCACATCCAGCCGCCGATGGCCCAGGTGCCGAGGCCGATCGCGGAGGCGGCGATTCCCGACGCGCCAATGGTGCGCGTCAACATTTCAGGCGACATTGCGTATGCTCCCCGCATTGTTCAGGACCGCGTTGGCCGTTTCTTCGTCGACGACCAGAGACTTGAGATAATTGCCGCGCAGCGCGGCGCGGATCGGCCCGACTTTTTCGGCGCCGCTGGCGACGCCCATCACCGTCCGGCAGCGAGCGAGTTCCGAAGGCGCCAGCGCCACCAGGCGGTCGTTGGGCGGGTAATCGGCCAGCGTGCCGTCGTCGCGGATCAGATGCGCAAGGAACTCACCGACCGCGCCGCTGGCGGCCAGCTTGTCGCGGTCGGGGTCAAGACCTGGGCGAAGGTCGTAATAGCTCGACCCGGGCGTCTGGATCGACCCGATGCCGACCAGCGCGATCGCGGCCTTGCGCGCCAGATCGAAGATCTCGCGCACCGACGCCATCTCCAGAAGCAGGTCGCGCTGCTCCCGGCTCTCGGCGAACAGCGGCGCATGCAAGAGCATGCTGGAGCCGCCGAGCCGCTCGGCGAGCCGCGTCGCCAAATGGTTGACGTCGGTATAGTGCTTGCCCTGGACGCCGCCGGTCAGCGGCACGACGGTGATGTCGAAAGCCCGCTCCGGCTGCAGGTTCTCGGCGAGGGCGCTAATCGCCTTGCCGCCGGTAATGGCGATGACGTCGCCGTCGCGCAAGGTTTCAAGCAACTGGTTGGCTGCCGCGCGCCCCACCTGCTGCAGCGTGCTTTCGGGACTGCCGGCCACGGTCGGCGTCACGATCGCACTTGCCAGACGGGCAACCTCGATCAGCTGCTTTTCGATATCGACCAAGGCCTGGAACGGGCTCTCGACCGCGATCCTCAGCATGC
>NZ_RZOI01000975.1:0-1808 GCF_004022645.1 Mesorhizobium sp. M4A.F.Ca.ET.020.02.1.1
AGTTTCTGGTCCCCCCCGAAGCGATCGGCAAGATGTGGGGCTGGTTCGAGTTCATCTTCAATACGCCCTCGCACCACCGCGTCCACCACGCCACCAATCCGCGCTATCTGGACGCCAACTATGCCGGCACGCTGATCATCTGGGACCGCATGTTCGGCACGTTCGTCGAGGAACTGGAGGAGGACCGGCCACGCTATGGCATCGTCAAGAACATCGGCACCTTCAACCCGCTGAAAGTGGCCTTCCACGAATGGATCGGCATGTTCAAGGACACGCTGATGCCAGGGCTGACGCTGCGCCAGCGTTTCAACTATTTCGTCCGGCCGCCCGGCTGGAGCCATGACGGTTCGCGCGAGACGTCGGAGACGCTGAAGGCGGCCTATGTCAGGCGAAATCCGGGCGATGCGGGCAAGCCGGGCTTGCCGACTGCGAACGCGGAGCCTGCGGAGTAGCTATTCAGCCGCCTCTGCCTGCGCCGGCAGGCCCAGCCATTGGCGGCAATCGGCCAGCGCGCGCCCCGTGATCGCGTGGCGCTTGGCGACCGTCTTGTCCTTGCCGCGCAGGCGTTTGCCTTCGATCTTCGGCGCTTCCACCGGCGGGAAAAGGCCGAAATTGACGTTCATCGGCTGGAAGGAGCGTTTGCCCGGTTCGTCGTCGGAAACGAGGTGGCCGCCGGTGATGTGGTTGAGCAGGGCGCCGAAGGCGGTGGTGAGTGGCGGCAACGATGGCGCATGGCCGAGACGCTCGGCGGCGGCGAAGCGGCCGGCGAGCAGGCCGATGGCCGCGCTCTCGACATAGCCTTCGCAGCCGGTGATCTGGCCGGCAAAGCGCAGGCCTGGCCGCGATTTAAGCTGCAGCGAAGCGTCAAGCAGGGTCGGCGAGTTGATGTAGGTGTTGCGGTGCAGGCCGCCGAGGCGGGCGAAATCGGCGTTTTCCAGGCCGGGAATGGTGCGGAACACGCGCACCTGCTCGGCATGCTTCAGCTTGGTCTGGAAGCCGACCATATTGTAGAGCGTGCCCAGTGCATTGTCCTGGCGCAGCTGGACGACGGCGTACGCCTTCACCGATGGATTGTGGACGTTGGTCAGCCCCATCGGCTTCATCGGTCCGTGGCGCAGCGTCTCGACGCCGCGTTCAGCCATCACCTCGATCGGCAGGCAACCGTCGAAATAGGGCGTGCCTTCCCATTCTTTGAACTCGGTCTTCTGGCCGTCGACCAGCGCCTGGACGAAGGCGAGATACTGGTCCTTGTCCATCGGGCAGTTGATGTAGTCCTTGCCGGTGCCGCCGGGGCCGACCTTGTCGTAGCGCGACTGGAACCAGCAGGTGTCCATGTCGATCGTGTCGAAATGCACGATCGGCGCGATCGCATCGAAGAAGGCGAGCGCATCGGCGCCAGTGGCCTGCGCGATCGATTGGGCCAGCGAAGGTGCGGTCAGCGGGCCGGTGGCGATGATCGCCTGGTCCCAGTCCGCCGGCGGCAGGCCGGGCACTTCCTCGCGCTGGATGGTGATCAGCGGATGCGCTTCGATCTTTCGGGTCACCGCCTCGGAAAAGCCGTCGCGGTCGACGGCCAGCGCGCCGCCGGCCGGCACCTGGTTCGCGTCGCCCGCGCTCATGATCAGCGAACCGGCAAGCCGCATTTCGGCATGCAACAGGCCGACCGCGTTGGTTTCGGCATCGTCGGAACGGAAGGAGTTGGAGCAGACGAGCTCGGCCAGACCATCGGTCTTGTGCGCATCGGTGCCGCGGACGGGCCGCATCTCATGCAGCACGACCGGAACGCCGGCCTCAGCGATCTGCCAGGC
>NZ_RZOI01000976.1:0-1807 GCF_004022645.1 Mesorhizobium sp. M4A.F.Ca.ET.020.02.1.1
CGACATAGAGGCCAACCGGCCGCGGCTGTGTCTGCAATATCGCCGTCGCGGTTGGCTTGTCCACCGGTAGATTGTAGCGCAGTCCTTTCATGCTTCGCTCCCTTGTCCTGGCAAGGGCGTCGACCAGCTTCTTTTCATAGGCGGACTCGTAAGGCACCCAATTCTCCGCCACAACCATGACGGCAATTTCCTCGATCACCGCCAGCCCCGCCGGGGTCAACCCGAAGGTGGCAATCGCGATCAAATGCGATGCCTCATCCGCGCCCCAGAGTGCCATCTCGGTTTCAAAACGGGTTTGAAGCCGACGATGAAGGCTTTCGTCCAACAAGAACACGAAGCCCGGCATGTGCTTGACGATCAGCTTGTGGCCGCTCCGAGCCGGGCTGAACTCCTTGACCTCGCCGACCAGGATCATCAGCTTTCTCGGGCCGCTCTTTGGGGGCAGCGCAGGTGCCAGCGCCTGCCCGCGCCTTTGCTCGATCGCAGCCTTGTCGGCGGACCGGAACGGCTCGGGCACGAACAGGATTTCGCTGAGCGCTCCGCCCCTGACCGTCATCTGACGCGCGGCCTCGACAAGGTGCCAGCGAATATTCCACCAATGGCGCTTGCCAGCCCATCGCGACGTCCAGACTGTCAGTTCCGCTTCGTGCCAGAGATAATGGAGCAGGCCTCGCAGGGACAGTTTCTTGGTGTCCCCGACCACGCTGTCCGAACCTAAGGCGCCAGCTGCCGACGCAGATCGCGCGCCGACCTTGGACAGGCGAAAGTCCAGTTTCAGCGCGGCCATGCCGCTCTCGGGATCGACCTGAATTGCACTGCCCATCAGCACGCCGAGGCCGGACAGTTCGTCGGGCGGCTCGTAAGAGGAACAGGAAGGGTCATGGCCGCCACCCGACAGCGGCATCCGCTTGACGATGTATTGGTCGCCAACCTGCGCAATATACATCGTCGGCCAGGGCTCATGGCACAGGCAAAGCGGTCGCAGCTTTCTGCGATATGCATCAGCCAACAAATCCTGAAGATTCGGCGCCGCCTCGTCGATCACCTGGTCAGCAAGTCTGAATCGTCGCATCGCCTCCGTTGCTCCGGACGCCGCCGCATCCCCTGTCCTTCATTGAGTCACGGTTTCCCCGATGAAGCAACCTCGAAGATCTCAGACTGCAAACCAAGGCGATTCTGAAAATGGGCCTCCCTCTGAGACTGGGCTGCAGGCTTCGCTAATGGCCGGACTTCGATTCGTCTCCTTTCCTTTGCCTGCGACCCCTGACGCAGGGGCTGCCGCGGTGCCTGCGCGTTACTCGCGGCGGCTGGCGCAGGCAGAGGCAGAGGGGAGGCCGGGATGCGATGGCGGGTCGAGGCCAGGAGAGAGGCTCCCGGCGCCCGTCGCGGAGAATGATCATGACCCATATGGAGATTCTGGCGCCGTCACGCACGACGCCCAACGGCTACAAGGTGGACGTCAGCCGCGGCCAGCGCATCGGCCGCGTGTCGTCGGAATGGTTCAACCGGCCTGCCGACGAACGCTACCTGTCGCTCACCGATCTCCACAATTCGGTGAAACGGCGGTCCGAACGAAGCAAGACCCGGATCGTCGAAAGCGAGGCTATCCGCGTCGAAGCCTCTCGCGACAATCCCGAGCGGCTGACGCTCATGCTGCCGAATGCCCACACGACGGTCGCGCCGACGCACTGGAGTTTTGGTCAGCTCGCCAGCCTGGTCGGCGCGCCGGCGACCTACCTGCGTCAGCTGCCGGCCGCGCTCGCTGGCATCAATTTGCAATATGGCCTTTCCACGCATCGTGCCGAGC
>NZ_RZOI01000977.1:0-1805 GCF_004022645.1 Mesorhizobium sp. M4A.F.Ca.ET.020.02.1.1
GTTGGTAACGGCGAAAGACCGGCCGGCGGCCGATGTCGATAGCTGATCCAGGGCCTGGTCCTCGGGACGGCTTGATCGGACGACCGATGTGCCCCAGTTTGCCGGTGCCGCGCAATCACGATCCGGCGTCGGCCAACCGAATCCCGGAGCTGGCATGCCGCTGCAGATCGTCCACCACCCCGGCTATGACGCCGGTTTCGCCGTCAACCACCGCTTCCCGATGAGCAAGTATCCGCTGCTGATGCGGGCGCTGGAGGCGCGCGGACTGGCGAGCCGCGACACGCTCGCCATGCCCGAGCCGGCGCCGGCATCGTGGCTGAAGCTGGCGCACGCGGCCGACTATGTCGACCAGGTCCTGGCCTGCCAGGTGCCGGAAAGGATCGAACGCGAGATCGGCTTTCCGGTCGGTCCGCGGGTTTCGCTCAGGGCACAGCTTGCCGCCGGCGGCACGGTGCTGGCGGCGCGGCTGGCGCTGAGGCACGGCATCGCCTGCAACGCCGCCGGCGGCAGCCACCATGCGCGGCGCGCGCAGGGCGCCGGCTTCTGCACCTTCAACGACGTCGCCGTCGCCTCGCTGGTGCTGCTTGCCGAGGGTGCCGTGGGCAGCATCCTGATCGTCGACCTCGACGTGCATCAGGGCGACGGCACGGCGGATATCCTGAAGGACGAACCACGCGCGTTCACCTTTTCCATGCATGGCGAGCGCAACTATCCGGTGCGCAAGATCGCCTCCGACCTAGACGTTGCGCTGCCTGACGGCATCGGCGACGCGGCCTATCTCGAGAGGCTCGGCGGCATCCTGCCGGAACTGTCGGCCAGAACGCGCTGGGACATCGTCTTCTACAATGCCGGCGTCGACGTCCACGCCGGGGACAGGCTGGGCCGGCTGTCACTCAGCGATGACGGCCTGCGCGCCCGCGATGCGATGGTTCTCCGCCATTTTCGCCGGCTCGGCATGCCGGTCTGCGGCGTCATCGGCGGCGGCTATTCGACGGACGTGGCAACACTTGCCGCGCGTCACGCCATCCTGTTCGAGGTGGCGTCAGGCTTCGTCTGAGGGTCACTTCCTGTAGCTGGCGATCCTCAGCAGGATGAAGACCGGCACGACGATCGCCGCGCCCAAGAGGATGTAGCCGATGAAACGGTCGATGGCATGGAAGCCGAGATTCCACAGGTCGAGGAAGAACTGGCGGATGCCGTGGTAGACGTCCATCGGCGACCAGCCGAAGGCGTGCATCACGAGGCCGACGAGGAACGAGACCACAAGCAGCTTGATCAGCACCCGGAGCGGTGAGTCACCGAGAAAGCGCGTCAGTGCGGACAAGTTCCGTCTCCACGTTTCGGCTGCCCCGATTCGGGGGTTCGATCCCAGAAATACGCACTTGCCCGCCCGGCATCAAGCCAGCTGGATGTCGGCAAAGGCCACGCTCACCAAAACCGCCAACGCAAGATGCGGGCCCATGGCGCCCGTTCGCGATAGACTTCCCGGTAGCGCCAGAGCCTATTGTAGCGGTTGCCGCCGCCGATGCCGAGTTCCGACACTGGGCCGCCTCCCCGCTTGCGCTTGATCGCCACCAGTTCCTTGGCGTGCTGAAGGCAATGGCTCGGTTTCTGCGCAGGTTCGCCCTCGCCTGTCGGCAGCGTCAACCTGACCGCCTCTCCGACGATTAGGTCTTCCGGATCGCAGGTCATGGCGATGGCCTTGCCGAACAGCGTCGGTCCGGTCGGGCACAAGGCTGTCGGCCCGTAATATTCGCGTTTGACGTTGGCGCAGACCAACTCGATGGCCTTGGCCATGGCCCTGT
>NZ_RZOI01000978.1:0-1803 GCF_004022645.1 Mesorhizobium sp. M4A.F.Ca.ET.020.02.1.1
ACGGAGGTCACGCCGGCGACGGGCAAATGGCGTATCGAAACCGTGGAGATCAATGGCGACATCCAGATCGCCGGCATAAGGGTAGGGGCGGGCGACATCGTGGTCGCCGACGAAACCGGTGTCTGCTTCATCCCGATCGCGCGAGCCGCCGAGGTTCTCGCGAAAGCGTTGAAGAAGTCGGCGTTCGAAGAGGCAAAGTGCGAGGCGATCGACTCCGGCGTCGCCGTAGCGGACCTGCCCAGCAATGCGTAACGCGACAAGAAATTCATCGCGAAAACTGCGCGTCGCCATCATCAACGATTACCAGGACGTGGTTCGCACGCTGGATTGCTTTTCCAAGCTGGAGGGCCATGACGTCAGCATCTGGACCGACATCGTCGCGGATATCGACGTCCTGGCGGACCGGCTGTCCGATGCGGATGTGCTGGTACTGATGCGCGAGCGAACCCGGGTCGGTGAAGACCTGCTCTGCCGCCTGCCCAACCTGAAGCTCATCAGCCAGAACGGCCACATTCCCCACATCGATCTGGGCGCCTGCGACAGGCACGGCGTCATCGTTTCCTCCGCGGTCACAGCGCGCCCGTCCTATTCCACGGTTGAACTTACCTGGGGGTTGATCATCGCAGCGATGCGCAACATCCCGTTTGAAACCGCATCGCTGCGCCAGGGCCACTGGCAGACGACCATCGGGCTTGGTCTGAGGGGCCGTGTTCTCGGCATCTACGGTTTCGGCAGATTGGGCTCGATGGTCGCGCAGATCGGCAGGGCCTTCGGCATGGAGGTGCTGGTTTGGGGCCGCCAAGGCTCGCTTGCCCGCGCCCAGTCCGAGGGCTTCAAAACCGCTTCCGACAGGGCCACGTTGTTCAGGCTGTCGGATGTTCTCAGTTTGCACCTGCGGCTGACTGCCGAGACCGCCGGTGCGATCGGTCCTGATGACCTGGCCCTGATGAAGCCGACCGCATTGCTGGTGAACACCAGCCGCGCCGAATTGATTCAACCCGGAGCGCTGGTGGCGGCGCTGAAGAGCGGCAGCCCCGGAAAGGCCGCCATCGACGTCTTCGAACGCGAGCCGCTTACCGATGCGGCCGATGCCCTGCTCGGGCTTCCCAATGCGCTGTGCACGCCGCACCTCGGCTACGTTGAACGGGACAATTACGAATTCGCCTACGGCAACGCGTTTGACCAGATCGTCGCGTTCGCCGAGGGGAACCCGATCAACGTCCATAGTGTCCATGACCTGAGACAGGATCACTGAAATGAACCTCGAACTCGACGACAAGGTCGTCCTGATAACCGGCGGCAGCAAGGGAATAGGGCTGGCTTGCGCGCGCGCCTTCGCGAGGGAAGGTGCCCGCGTGGTGATCGTATCGCGCAGCCAGCAGAACCTGGACGCCGCAAAGGCGAAGCTTGCTGCCGATGGCCTGTCGGCGGCGAGTTTCGCCGCCGACCTGTCGGACGGGCTTGCCGCGAAGCAAATGGTCGCCATCGTCGAGGACCAGGTGGGCCCGATTGCGTCACTGGTCAATTCGGCTGGAGGCGCCAGGCGAGTTCCTCCTGACGAGCTGACGCCAGACAAGTGGCGCATTGCGATGGACGCCAAATTCTT
The DNA here is from genome assembly GCF_004022645.1 of Mesorhizobium sp. M4A.F.Ca.ET.020.02.1.1. Taxonomy (NCBI): domain Bacteria; kingdom Pseudomonadati; phylum Pseudomonadota; class Alphaproteobacteria; order Hyphomicrobiales; family Phyllobacteriaceae; genus Mesorhizobium; species Mesorhizobium sp. M4A.F.Ca.ET.020.02.1.1. The sequence continues at coordinate 1,607 of NZ_RZOI01000978.1, forward strand.
CACCTACATGAACGTCATGGACTATGTCCTGCCTCTGATGGTGCAAAGGCAGGCCGGCACAGTCGTCAACATCGTCGGCACGGGCGGCAAAGTCGCCTCACCCATGCATCTGCCCGGCGGAGCCGCCAACGCAGCACTGATGCTCGCCTCGGCGGGGCTCGCGGCTGCCTGGGGGCCGGCGGGCGTGGGGGTCAACG
>NZ_RZOI01000979.1:0-1803 GCF_004022645.1 Mesorhizobium sp. M4A.F.Ca.ET.020.02.1.1
CTGCAGGATGCGACGGGGGCCGGCTGGGTGGCCGCCAGCGCTCCCAAGACGATGAATGCCGCCAATATTCTTCGCATTGATTTCCCCCCAAGGCCGTCGAGACCATCTGGCGACCATACAGGACAAATGACGCCGTGGCATGATCCCTCGAGCGCAGGCGCGGCGCTGGAGATTGGCGCAAGCGGTCGAGCGCGTAATCTCGCCCGCAAGGGGATAGATCGGCGGTTGCGCCGCTTTCGCCTCACCACCCGCATTGGACTTCACCAAAATGCAACCCATATCTTCTCCATGGAGCTTTGAGCGTGACCTTCGCGCGGGTGGCCCTTCTTGCCGCTGCTCTCATGGCCGCGGCCGTCGTTTCTCCCTTCTCTTCCGACGGGACCGGCAAGGTCGCGCTGAGCGTCGCCATTGACGGCGCCATCGGGCCGGCGAGCACAAGGCAGCTCGAGGAGGCGCTCGACACCGCCGCCAAACGCAATGCCGCGGTCCTCATCCTTCAGCTCGACACGCCTGGCGGCCTGGTCACCTCGATGCGCGAGATGATCGCCGACATCCTGGCCTCGCCGGTGCCCGTCATCGGCTATGTCGCCCCGGCCGGCGGCCATGCAGCCAGCGCCGGCACCTACATCCTCTACGCCACCCATGTCGCGGCGATGGCGCCGGGCACCAATCTGGGCGCGGCGACGCCGGTCGAGATGGGCGGGCTGCCGTCGCTTCCCGGCGGCGAGAAGGACAAAGACCAGAAGGACGCCACCGGGCGGGCGGCGGGCGACGCGATGATGGCCAAGGTCACCAATGACGCGGTGGCGCTTATCCGCTCGCTCGCCGAATTGCGCGGGCGCAATGGCGACTGGGGCGAAAAGGCGGTGCGCGAGGCGGCGAGCCTGTCGGCCAACGCCGCATTGCAGGAGCATGTCATCGACTTCGTCGCCCGCGACACGACCGAGCTTTTGCAATTGGCCGAGGGGCGCACCGTCGACGTGGCCGGGCAGAAAAAGGTACTGGCGACCAAGGGGCTGCCGGTCGAGACGCTGGAGCCCGGCTGGTTCATCCGGCTGCTTTCCGTCATCACCGACCCCAACACCGCCGTCATCCTGATGCTGGTCGGCGTCTACGGCATCATCTTCGAGTTCACCAGCCCGGGCGCCGTGGCGCCCGGCGTCATCGGCGCGATCTGCCTGTTGCTCGGCCTCTATGCGCTCAACCTCCTGCCGATCAACTATGCCGGCCTGGCGCTGATGCTGCTCGGCATTGCCTTCCTCGTCATCGAGGCCTTCAATCCCACCGTGGTGCTGGGCCTGGGCGGCGTCGCCGCCTTCCTGCTCGGCGCGGCCATGCTGCTCAAGGTCGAGGGTCCGGGCTTCGCCATGTCATGGGCGGTCATCGGCCCCGCCGCGGCGCTGACGCTGGGGCTGGCGCTTCTCACCGGAACCTATGTCTGGGCGGCGCGCAAAAACCCGCCGCGCGTCGGCGGCGAGGTCATGCGCGGCCTCCCCGTCAAGGTGCTCGACTGGCAGGGCGGCGAGGGCCACGTGCTGGCCCAGGGCGAGCGCTGGCGGGCGAGGGCCGACGAACCTGTCGCGCCTGGCGACAGCGTCGAGGTGACCGATGTCAGCGACCTCGTGCTGACGGTCAGGCGCCGCGATGGCAACAACAACGGAGCAATAAGATGATGGTCGGTTACGTCGCCTATCTGGTCGTTGCGGTGGCCTTGATCATGTTCCTTTCGGCGGCCATCCGCATCCTCAGGGAATATGAGCGCGGCGTGGTCTTCACGCTCGGCCGCTTCACCGCGGTCAAGGG
>NZ_RZOI01000097.1:0-2500 GCF_004022645.1 Mesorhizobium sp. M4A.F.Ca.ET.020.02.1.1
CGGCTCGGGCCTGGCCATCGCGATGCCGGCGCTGCGGGAAAATCTCGGCGCCAGCCTGGCCGAGGTGCAATGGATTTCCAACGCCTATGCGCTGACGCTATCGGCGCTGATCCTGGCGGGCGGTGCTGCCGGCGACCGGTTCGGCCTCAGGCGCGCGTTCGTGACCGGTATTGCGTTGTTCATCGCCACGTCGCTGGCCTGCGCGCTGGCGCCCAATGCCGGCGTGCTGGTCGCCTTCCGCGCCATCCAGGGCGTCGGCGCCGCCATCATGGTGCCGGGCAGCCTCGCCATCATCGCCAAGGCCTATCCGAAGAAGGAGCGCGGCCGGGCGATCGGCATCTGGGCCGCGGCCTCGGCGCTGACGACCGCGCTCGGTCCGGTGCTGGGCGGCCTCGTCCTGTCCACCTTCGGCAATGGTATCTGGCGGGCGATCTTCGCCATCAACCTGCCGCTGGGCCTCATCTCGATCTATCTTCTCCTGGCCAAGGTGCCGGCCGATGAGCCGACGGAAGAGCGCAGCCTCGACCTCGGCGGCGCCGGACTCGCCACGCTGGCGTTCGGATTGCTGGCCTACGGCCTGACCTCGATGAGCGCCGAGGGCGGCGGACAAATGTCCGGGCCGAGCATCGCAGCCGGCCTGGCGCTGCTTGTCGTGTTCGTTTTCTTCGAGCGCCGACAGCGCGAGCCGATGATCGACCTGTCGCTGTTTGGGATCGGCGCGTTCGCCGGAGCCAATCTTGCGACCTTCTTCCTCTATTTCGCACTGTCGGCCAATCTGTTCTATCTGCCGATGCTGCTGATTGCCGGCTGGGGGCTGAGCACGGCCGAGGTCGGCTTCATTTTCCTGCCACTGTCGGCATCGATCGCGCTGCTGTCGGGACCCGTTGGCCAGTGGTCGGATCGGATCGGGCCGAGATTCCCGATCGCCGCCGGCAGTCTGGTCGTCGCGTTTGCCTTTGCCGGGCTCGCGCTGCTCACCCATGCCGGCATCCACAATTTCTGGACCGGGACGTTTCCGCTGATGGCACTGATGGGGCTCGGCATGGCGCTGGTCGTGTCGCCGCTGTCGACCGCGGTCATGACGGCGGTCGAGGACAAGGACACCGGCGCCGCCTCGGGGATAAACAATGCCGTCTCGCGCATCGGCGGCCTGATCGCGGTGGCGGCGATGGGCTCGCTGGCGGCCTGGGTCTACGGGCTGAGCACCGGCGCCGCGCCCGGCATTCCAGGTTTCGGGCAACAGGCGCCAGCGGGGCTCGCGCCGGATCTCGACGCAGCACGGCTCGCCGCCAGCGACGTGGCTTTCGCGGCCGTCGCCGCCGTCACCACGCTGCTCTGCCTGCTTGCGGCCGTCATCGCCTGGATGACCGTTTCCGGCCAGGCGCTGCCGTGGCCGCGCAGCGCGGATGAATCACCGGCTGATTCGTCACGAAACTGATTCGTCGCGGGCGATATGCGATTCGCTCGCGAACCTATCCTTCGACCTTGGCGCTGGCGACCTTGAGCGAATTGTTGTCTTCCTGCTTGAGCAGGTCGTCGATGCGGTCGCGCTCGCGCTTGAAGGCAACCAGGTCGTCGCCTTTCAGCACCTTGCCGACCGGCAGGCGAACGCGCATCGGGTCGACCTTGGTGCCGTTGACGATCAGCTCATAGTGCAGATGCGGGCCGGTGGCGAGGCCGGTCTGACCAAGATAGCCGATGACCTGGCCCTGGCGGACGTGAACGCCCGGCTCGATGCCTCTGGCAAAAGCGGTCTGGTGATTGTAGGAAGTCTCGTAGCCGTTGGCGTGGCGGATGATGATCTGCTTGCCGTACCCGCCGGCCCAGCCGGCCTTCTCGATGACACCGTTGCCGGCGGCAATGATCGGCGTGCCGATCGGGGCGGCCCAGTCGACGCCGGTATGCATGCGGACATAGCCGAGGATCGGATGCCGGCGCGCGCCGAAGCCGGAGCGGAATTTCCCCGCCGGCAGCGGATTGCGCAGCAGGAACTGTTGGGCGCTTGAGCCATCCTCGTCGAAATAGTCTGTGCTGCCGTCCTGCATCTGGAAGCGGTAGAAATTGCGCATCTGTCCGCCGAAGGTTGCCGAGACATAGAGCAGTTCGGATTCGTCGGAGGCCTGGTCATCGCCGTCCGGCTGCGAGAACAGCACATCGATCCGGTCGGAGGGGCCGAGCCGCGACTGGAAGTCGACATCGGAGGCCAATAGCTTGACCAGTTGCTGCGTTAGCTTCTTAGACATGCCGTAGGAATAGGCAGCGCGATAGATGCCGTCGTAGATGTTGGGCAGGTTGCCACGCACGACCACCGGCGGCGAATCATCGAAGGCGGTCAGCAGTTCGGGGTTGGGCTCGGGCTCCTGCGCCGGCACATACTGGCCGCGGTCGTCGAGCGCGATGGTGACGATGTGCTGGGTCCGGTCATAGACGCTGGTGCGAACCACCTTGGCGGCGTCGCCATGGACCTCGAGCCCGACGCGTAGCACGGTTCCCGCCTTCA
>NZ_RZOI01000097.1:7500-12569 GCF_004022645.1 Mesorhizobium sp. M4A.F.Ca.ET.020.02.1.1
CTAGGGGTCCTCACCGGATTACCAAACCTAACCAAACTCCGAATACCTGGGAGTACTAGTCGGCAGACACACGGCGGGTGCTAACGTCCGTCGTGAAAAGGGAAACAACCCTGACCTACAGCTAAGGTCCCCAAGTTATGGCTAAGTGGGAAAGGATGTGAGGATCCCAAAACAACCAGGATGTTGGCTTAGAAGCAGCCATCATTTAAAGAAAGCGTAACAGCTCACTGGTCTAAATAAGGGTCTTTGCGCCGAAAATGTAACGGGGCTAAAGCCATACACCGAAGCTTAGGGTTCGTGAGCAATCACGAGCGGTAGCGGAGCGTTCTGTAAGCTGATGAAGCCGTACCCGTGAGGGGCGGTGGAGGTATCAGAAGTGCGAATGCTGACATGAGTAACGTAAGGGGAGTGAGAGACTCCCCCGCCGAAAGACCAAGGGTTCCTGCTTAAAGTTAATCTGAGCAGGGTTAGCCGGCCCCTAAGACGAGGCGGAAACGCGTAGTCGATGGGAACCACGTTAATATTCGTGGGCCTGGAGGTAGTGACGGATTGCACAAGTTGTTCAACCTTATCGGATTGGTTGGGCAGCGGAGCGGTTCCAGGAAATAGCTCCTCCTTATAGACCGTACCCGAAACCGACACTGGTGGTCTGGTAGAGTATACCAAGGCGCTTGAGAGAACTATGCTGAAGGAACTCGGCAAATTGCACGCGTAACTTCGGAAGAAGCGTGACCCTTTTCTGCGCAAGCAGAGGAGGGTGGCACAGACCAGGGGGTAGCGACTGTTTATCAAAAACACAGGGCTCTGCGAAGCCGCAAGGCGACGTATAGGGTCTGACGCCTGCCCGGTGCTGGAAGGTTAAGAGGAGGGGTGCAAGCTCTGAATCGAAGCCCCAGTAAACGGCGGCCGTAACTATAACGGTCCTAAGGTAGCGAAATTCCTTGTCGGGTAAGTTCCGACCTGCACGAATGGCGTAACGACTTCCCCGCTGTCTCCAGCATAGACTCAGTGAAATTGAATTCCCCGTGAAGATGCGGGGTTCCTGCGGTTAGACGGAAAGACCCCGTGCACCTTTACTATAGCTTTACATTGGCATTCGTAGTGGCATGTGTAGGATAGGTGGTAGGCTTTGAAGCCAGGGCGCCAGCCTTGGTGGAGCCACCCTTGAAATACCACCCTTATCTCTATGGATGTCTAACCGCGGCCCGTTATCCGGGTCCGGGACAATGTATGGTGGGTAGTTTGACTGGGGCGGTCGCCTCCTAAAGAGTAACGGAGGCGCGCGATGGTGGGCTCAGAACGGTCGGAAATCGTTCGCTGAGTGCAATGGCATAAGCCTGCCTGACTGCGAGACTGACAAGTCGAGCAGAGACGAAAGTCGGTCATAGTGATCCGGTGGTCCCGCGTGGAAGGGCCATCGCTCAACGGATAAAAGGTACGCCGGGGATAACAGGCTGATGACCCCCAAGAGTCCATATCGACGGGGTTGTTTGGCACCTCGATGTCGACTCATCGCATCCTGGGGCTGGAGCAGGTCCCAAGGGTATGGCTGTTCGCCATTTAAAGCGGTACGTGAGTTGGGTTCAGAACGTCGTGAGACAGTTCGGTCCCTATCTGCCGTGGGTGTAGGAATATTGAAAGGATCTGTCCCTAGTACGAGAGGACCGGGATGGACGGATCTCTGGTGGACCTGTTGTGGCGCCAGCCGCATAGCAGGGTAGCTATATCCGGACGGGATAACCGCTGAAGGCATCTAAGCGGGAAACCCACCTTGAAACGAGTATTCCCTGAGAACCGTGGAAGACGACCACGTTGATAGGCCGGGTGTGGAAGAGCGGCAACGCTTGAAGCTTACCGGTACTAATAGTTCGATCGGCTTGATCGTTCTCATTCCTAATATCCATCTTTGTTCTCACTCACGCTTGTTCCGCCCTTCGGGCGGCGCTACGTGGGTGCGGCGCATCGGCGCCGACGGCCGGTCGGCCTTGCGAAGCTTCGCTTCGAAAGGTGCCAGGCCAAATGAACATCCAAGGCACAAAAAACAGCTTCTCGAACAACGTGCGTTTCGCCGACCTGGTGGTTATGGCGGAGCGGCTGCACCCGATCCCATTCCGAACTCGGCCGTGAAACGCTCCAGCGCTGATGGTACTTCGTCTCAAGACGCGGGAGAGTAGGTCGCTGCCAGGTCTGCCAAACGCACGTTCATCTTCTCATTACGATAGGCCCGCCAAACGGGATCCCGGGCCGCGCAAGCGGCCCTTTCATTTGGCAGGCCTCTTGATTCCGGTAAGCTCAAACTTACCTCTAAGGACGCAAGCTAACGCTTGCTCGTAGTTGACGCGGGGTGGAGCAGCCCGGTAGCTCGTCAGGCTCATAACCTGAAGGTCACAGGTTCAAATCCTGTCCCCGCAACCAAATACAAAACGGCCCGCCTCGCGCGGGCCGTTTTCGTTTGTCACCCTACGGTCTTTCAGCTCGACTCGGCAGAACTTTGCAGCGATGGTCGGCGGCGTCGCGATGCCGCAGGTCCGGCCGCGCGGCTAAGCATAAGGAGCGGAAGATGCGGCAGGCACTGATCGTATGGGGCGGCTGGGAGGGCCATGAGCCGGAACTCGGCGCGCGCGCCGTCAAGACTATGCTCGAGGAAGAGGGATTTGCCGTTCGCGTCGAGACCTCGACCGCGGCATTCGCCGATCCCGCAATCGCCGATCTCAGCCTGATCGTGCCGATCTACACCATGTCCAAGCTTACCAAGGCCGAGGAGTCCAACCTCACCACCGCAATCGCGGGCGGCGTCGGCCTTGGCGGCTATCATGGCGGCATGGGCGACGCCTTTCGCGAATCGACTGACTACCAGTTCATGTGCGGCGGCCAGTGGGTCGCCCATCCCGGCAACATCATCGACTACCGGGTCGACATCGCCCGCCGCGACGATCCGATCATGAGCGGCATCGACGATTTCCGCTACCGCTCCGAGCAGTACTACATGCATGTCGACCCCTCGAACGAGGTGCTGGCGACCACCACCTTCACCGGCGCGCACGCGCCGTGGATCGACGGCGTCGTCATGCCGGTGGTCTGGAAGCGCCGACACGGCGAGGGTCGGGTGTTCTACTCGTCGTTGGGGCATGTGGCCAAGGAGTTCGAGGTACCGCAGATGCGGACCATCCTGCGCCGCGGGCTGGCCTGGGCGGCACGCTGACGCCCGTGCCGAGCGCTGTGGCAATGCCGGCTTGAGATTCTATCACCGCCGGCCCGTTCGGATGATCGCGATCGAACGTGCCGCGTATCTTGCTTCATGACACGCAGACCAGCGGGACCGGTACGACCGGTCCCGCTTTCTGCCTCTTGCAGGTGCGTGCAGCCAAGGCGTCAGGTTTGGACGGCCTCAGGTGACGCGCAATGACCTCATCTCACTGCAACGCGGACGCCGTCGTCGTCGCGAAGGCGATCCACGCACAGGGCGCGAAGGACGAGCGCGGCATCGGCGTAGGTGATCGACCTTTCGCCGCCGGCGGGCAACATGCCGCCGACGGTGTCCAGGACATCGGCCTCGATGCGCCAAGGCAGGATGTCGGTGCAGGTCCGCATGCGACCGAAGACCGAGCTGATCGGGATCATACGGCCTTCGAACTCGACTTGCGGCTCGTCCGTGCCCGGAGTCCAGGCCTGGTAGGCTTCCAGAGCCTCGTCGAAGGCGCCATGCAACTGGATTGGGGCATGGCCCTCGTGCAGGGCGGGCAGCAGGCGTGTGGTCATCGGTTTCCTCCTCGATCGCGGCAGCAATCCATGCTGTCAACGCCCCCGCGCCCTTGGTGAATTGATTGGTCTATTGCACCGGCCTGATGGTGATGGGATCTGGAACGATCTCCAGAAATGTCTGCGTCATCGTCATCTCCTGATCATTCGAACACGAATGCGAAAAGGCCAGGCACTGGAAGGGCAGTATGACTTGCTCCGACTCAAATGTCTATCAAACTTGTAGACATTCGTTAGGCTAAGCTAAGATGACCTCAATCGCCTCGTCACTGACCTTGTCGAGAGGCCGGCAAGCGTCTGATCACGATGAACCGGTATTTGGCTCCAGACGATAGCTCGCTCCATCGAAAACAAAGGCGTTGCCGCGTAGCCTGCCGCCGAACGGTATCAGCGGAAAGCAAATGGGAATTCGGAGCGACGATCGTCCAGGGAGGACCGTCGCATGGCGTGGTGCTTGTTAGCGATTCCAGAAATCGCGATGTGGTGTGAGCAACTCGTCCGCGATTTCGGGGAAAGGGCCAAAGACCTCGATCTTTTTCTGGCCGGAGCCGAGTACGGTGCGCGAAGAAAGACTCATCGTCGGATTCTCCGGGTGATCCCCGGTGAGCGCCAGGAGGTCGGTCTCCTCGAAGCCGTAGACCAGCCGGCCGATATTCGCCCAGTAGAGCGTGCCTGTGCACATTGCGCAGGGCTCGCCCGTCGTGACCAACGTGCAGGTCCAGAGAAACTCTGGCCGGTAGGCGGTCGCTGCGCGCCGGGCGAGTTCGGTCTCGGCATGGCGCACCGTGTCGAGATTGCCCTGCCGCATCAGCACGCGGTCGTCCGGGCCGACCAGCACCGCACCGAACGGATGATGGCCATGCGCGGCCGTGTCGCGGGCAACGGCGTCAGCGGATCGGAGGTGAGCGAGCATCTGATCGCGGGTCATGGCAAAATCCCCTCACGCCGACACTCACTCCCATGCGCGGCTGTTGAGCTGAGATTGCTGCCAGGGGGCGCGATTGGCAAGAGCCAACCGTCGCTTGAGCGTCCACCTGCTGATGACAATCGCCGCCGAACCGTTTCCCGGAAATGCTCTAGACGCTCTCCAGGTAAGTCTCGATCTCGAAGTCGCTGACGTTGAGCGCGAAGGTGTTCAGTTCCTGGCGCTTGCAGGCGACGAAGGACTGGCGCAGCGTGGCCGGGAAGATCTCCGCCACCAGTGGCCCGCCTTCGAAGCTGGCGATGGCCGAGGCCCAGTCCGGCGGCAGCTTCGCCAGCGTGAGCCCTTGTCCCTCGCCGCCGGTCGGTTCGCCGGGCGACAGTTCTTT
>NZ_RZOI01000980.1:0-1801 GCF_004022645.1 Mesorhizobium sp. M4A.F.Ca.ET.020.02.1.1
CCCCTCGAGGGGGAGGGAGACGGCGCTCCCATCGTCCCCATCCTCTTCTACCGCTCGATGCTGCTCGCCGCCGATGTCGCGCCGATCGATGCGCTGGTCGACGCACTGCACGCGCAAGGCATCGCGCCGGTGCCGATCTTCGTTTCGAGTCTCAAGGATCAGGCGTCTCTGGCCTTCGTCGAGAACGCCCTCGCCTCACTGAACCCGGCCGCCATCGTCACCGCCACCGCATTCGCCTCCGGCGCCGAGCCCGGCGCGGAGACGCTGTTCGACCGTGCCGGCGTGCCGGTCTTCCAGGTCATCGTCGCGACCACGCGCCGCCAGGTCTGGGAGAAAAACCAGCGCGGCCTGGCTCCCGCCGACCTTGCCATGCATGTCGTGCTGCCGGAACTCGACGGCCGCATCCTGGCCGGCGCGATTTCGTTCAAGGGCGAGAGCGAAACCGACCCGGCGCTAGCTTTCCGCGCCTTCGCCAACCGGCCGGAGATCGATCGCGTCGCGCAGGTCGCCAAGCGCATCGCGGCGTTCATTCGCTTGCGGCGGACCGAGCGGGCCGAGCGCAAGCTGGCGATCCTGATACCGGATTATCCGAGCGCGCCCGGCCGTACCGGCTATGCCGTCGGCCTCGACGTGCCGTCGAGCGTGCTCGCGATGCTGCACGACCTGAAGGAACAGGGCTATGCGGTTGACGCGATTCCGCAATCGCCGCGCGCGTTGCTGGATGCGCTGGAGGTGGGTGGTGGCGGGCTAGGGCTGACGAACTATCTAGACTTGTCGAAAGAGTTGCCCACTGAGGCAATGACTGCCGTCGAAGCTGCCTGGGGAAAATCAGACGAGACAGGTTCGCGCGAGGCGCCCCCCTCTGTCCTGCCGGACATCTCCCCCACTAAGGGGGAAATTGGCAGTTCTGGCATCGGCTCTCCTCTTGCAACGGCGGCGATTAGCGAAGGTGGCGGTGACGGCATGATCTCCCCCCAAGTGGGGGAGATGTCCGGCAGGGCAGAGGGGGGCGCGACAGAACGCCAACCTTCATCATGCAGACAGCACTTCCCCTTCCGCGCCGCAACCTTCGGTAACCTCACCGTGGCACTCGCCCCCGATCGTGGCCGCTCAGTCGACCGCCGCGCCGACTACCATGACCCCACTTTGCCCCCGCGCCACGACCTGATCGCCTTCGGCCTCTGGCTGCAAAAATCGCTCGGGGTCCACGCCCTCATCCATGTCGGCGCGCACGGCACGCTGGAATGGCTGCCGGGCAAGACCGTCGCGCTCTCCGGCACCTGCTTTCCCGAGATCGTCACCGGCGCGCTGCCCGTCATCTACCCCTTCATCGTCTCCAATCCCGGCGAAGCGGCGCAGGCCAAGCGCCGTATCGCCGCCGTCACGCTCGGCCACCTGCCGCCGCCGCTGACTGGTGCGGGCCTCGATGAGAACCAGCAGCGCCTCGAGCGGCTGGTCGACGAATATGCGCAGGCCGACGGGCTCGACCGTCGCCGCCGCGACCGCCTGGCCAGGCTGATCGTCGAGACCGCGCGAAAAACCGGGCTTGCCTCCGAAGCTGGCGTTGCCAGAACCGACGCGCCGGACGAAGCGCTGCGCCGCATCGACGCCTGGCTCTGTGACCTCAAGGATTTCGCCGTCAAGGACGGACTGCACGTCTACGGCCGCGCGCCCGAGGGCGAGGCTGATCCGCTGCGTAGGCAAAGCGCAGAGGCGGAAAAGACAGCCCTGCTAGCCGCGCTGGACGGCCGCCACACCAAGGCCGGGCCGGCCGGCGCGCCTGCGCGCGGACGCTCCGACG
>NZ_RZOI01000981.1:0-1791 GCF_004022645.1 Mesorhizobium sp. M4A.F.Ca.ET.020.02.1.1
TTTCCCAATATGACACTGGTCGGCGTGGTCGACGCCGATCTCGGCCTCGCCAATGGCGATCCGCGCGCCGCCGAGCGCACCTTCCAGCTGCTCAGCCAGGTGACGGGCCGCGCCGGCCGCACCGGCAAGAAGAGCCTCGGTCTGCTGCAGACCTACCAGCCGGACCATCCGGTGATGCGGGCCATCGTCTCCGGTGACGCCGAGGCCTTTTACGAGCGCGAGATCGCCGAGCGCGAGCGGGCGGCGCTGCCGCCCTTCGGCCGGCTCGCCGGCGTCATCGTCAGCGCCGCGACGCGGGCCGAAGCGGAGGCGCATGCGCGCGGCCTGCGCCGCACCGCGCCGCAGGCGGCGGACCTGTTCGTGCTGGGCCCGGCCGAGGCGCCGTTGTCACTGCTCGGCGGGCGCCACCGCTTCCGCCTGCTGATCCAGGGCGAGCGGCGCGCCGACATGCAGGGCTTCATCCGCGCCATGCTGGCCGAAGGGCCGAAATTGCGCGGCTCGGTTCGGGTGCAGGTCGATATCGATCCGCAGAGCTTTTTGTGAGATTACGAAACTACTCCCGTGGACCAGTCTCAGCGAAGGGGTCCAGGTAGGGTACATCCAGAACCGCAAAATGCCGGACATTGGCCGTCAAGACTGAGAGGCCATTCAAACGAGCGGTCGCGGCGATCAGGATGTCCGCCAAGCCCGGGTTAAAGCCTCTGGCGAGAGCGGCATCCTCCAATTTGCCGGCTTCCCTCGCGATTGCCGTGTCGACTGGCAGAATGCGCTGGTCGAATTCCGCCAGCAGCCGTTCGAACCATTCGCCAATACGTGCCGCCTTCGAATTCGCGCCAGATCGCTTCAGCTTCGCAATGCCCTTTTCCACCTCCAGAACGACAATGGAAGACATATGCCATGAGCCGCGCGCCCGCTGTTCGGCAACCCATGTCTGAACGTGCGAGGGAAGGGGAGCACGGTCAGGTTCAAAGGCCGACAGGAACGACGTATCCAGCAGATAGCCAGTCAAAACTCGACGTCCCGGGACGGCGATTCGTTTCGCTCAAACTCGATGCCGCCGGGGTAATGAAGCAGGAAATCCACGAAGTCCTGCTGGCTGTTTTGCGGATAGAGCTTCTGCCCCTCTTCAATCGGGACAACCATGGCCGTTGGTTTGCCATGCTTTGTGATGACGGTAGGCTCACCATTCTCGGCGGCCTCGACGAGCGCTGAGAAACCTGCCTTGGCCTCCCGAACCTGCATCGTCTTCATAACTGCCTCCTTGTAGTCTCATGTGGTCATAATATAGGAATTGCTGGAAAGGAACAGCCACCGTGAAAACCCTCGGCCTCATCGGCGGCATGAGCTGGGAATCGACCGCCATCTACTATCGCCTGCTCAACGAGATCGTGCGCGAGCGGCTCGGTGGGCTGCATTCGGCGAAGCTGCTCTTATGGTCGTTCGACTTCGCCGAGATCGCCGAGCGCCAGCATGCCGGCGACTGGCAGGGCGCGGGCGTGCTGCTCGTCGAGGCCGCGCGCAAGCTGGAGGCGGGCGGCGCCGAGGGCCTGGTGGTCTGCACCAACACCATGCACAGGCTGGCGGACGAGGTGCAGGCGGCGGTGTCGATCCCCCTGATCCACATCGCCGATGCTACGGCGGTCGCGGTCAGGGATGCCGGCGTCAGGCGGCCGGCGCTGCTCGCCACGCGCTTCACCATGGAGCAGGATTTCTACAAGGGCCGGCTTGCCGAGAAGTATGGCCTGCACCCGGTGGTGCCCGGCCAGGCCGGCCGCGGCATGGTACACCGGG
>NZ_RZOI01000982.1:0-1785 GCF_004022645.1 Mesorhizobium sp. M4A.F.Ca.ET.020.02.1.1
TTGAGCATGCATCCAAGCTCGGCAACCTTGCCGTCGACATTGTCGGTACTGAGATAATCGAATCCACCCTCTTACCGATTTGGAAGAAAACACCGGCCACGGGCCAACGCGTGCGCGGCAAGATCGAGTCGGTGCTGGACTTCGCCATAGCCAAGAAGCTCCGTACGGGCGACAACCCGGCACGCTGGAGCGGACACCTTGAGCACATTCTGTCGGCTGCCAAGCGCACCACCGATGCCAACCATGAGGCGCTGCCGTATACCGAGGTGGCAAAATTCCTAAGCGTCCTTGGAGGCACGCCGGAGGAGAGGTGCCTTCGGTTCACCGTATTGACGGCGTGCCGCTCTGCTTCGGCGATTGAGGCGCATTGGGACGAGATTGATTTGGCGACGAAGACATGGACCATCCCGACGCCACGCACAAAAACCAAGGTCAAGCCGCACATTGTCCCGCTATCCGACGCGGCGATTGCCGTCCTTGGAGAGGCGGGAACAGGATTTGTGTTTAAGGGTGCGCGCGAGGGCCGGCCGATAGGCAACAGCCGCATGCGCGAGGTGATGGCTGAAAAGCGCCCTGGCGTGACTGTTCACGGCTTTCGCAGCACGTTCCGCGACTGGGCCGGGGAGGAGACGAACTATCCGCGTGAGATTGCGGAATGGGCGCTTGAGCACTTGGTCGGCAACGACGTCGAGCGAGCTTATCGCCGCGGCGATGCGCTAGAGAAGCGGCGCGCGCTAATGGCGGATTGGGCCAATTATTGCGGCAAGTTGACGCGACAATAAAAACTGCTTGACATTCTTTCTTTTTGCGAGACTCGTTTTTTCTTGACACGCAAGGCGAAAACGCTTATAAGTGCCGCCATGGTTATCTTGGATAGCCACTGAGCAGCGGCATCGCCGTCGTAGGCCCTCACGAAACGAGGGCGGTGCAAAGCGCCGGTCAATCCTCTTCCACAAATCCCATACGTTTTGCGCGCGCTCGATTCCGCTCGGGCGCTAAAGAGGAATCTTATGAACGACAATCTCGAACTCGTTTCGCTAAACGAGGCTGCCCGCATGACCAGCCTCTCACGCACGTTTCTCAATCGGCTAAGAGACCAAGGACGCTTTCCGGCCGCAGTGCCAATGGGCGAGCGCCGCATCGCCTTCGTCAAAAGCGAGGTGCTTGGCTTTATTCGCGACCGTATCGCTGCCCGCGCAGCCTAAACCAACAAAAGAGCAGCCGACGAACGGCGCCCGCAACCACGACCCACAACGGGAACAAACCCTCTTGAATATTCTGGATATCAGGCCGGAGCCGCCAGGTTCGGGCAGCACACTTGCACGCTTTGATTTGCAGCTGACGCCGACGTGCCGGCTGTTCAATCTGAAGCTTGTCGACGGACCTCGAGGCGTTCGGGCCTACGCCGCTTCTGCGTTTGGCACCAACACAGCAACTTTTCACCCTGATCTCGCCGACGACATTAGACGCGCCGCCTTGGCAGCCCTTGGAGAGAAGACCGCGCATGACCGCATCGCAGCCTGAAGACACGCGCCGCGAGCGCGCGGAGGCATACCAGCAAGAGTGGGGCGGGACGACCTTCGAACAATCTGACGGCGATTGGCTCGTTGTCGGTTCAACGATCGGCACCGGAGCAGTGCAGTCCGTCCGGTTCACCCATACTGGAATAAGAAAGGTCGATATCCCGTTGGGCGGCAGGTCGCGGCCGAAGCCCGCACCCGCCAACGACAACAAGAAGAGCGCCAAGCACGAAGCGGCGCCATTTCCTGGCGTTGTCTCGAGCGG
>NZ_RZOI01000983.1:0-1783 GCF_004022645.1 Mesorhizobium sp. M4A.F.Ca.ET.020.02.1.1
GCATCAGACTTGCCGTCGGCAGCTGGATCGCCGCGCGGCTCGATCGCGCGTTGACCAGGAGAACCGACTGCGGTTCCGCGCGTGCGATCGCCAGTGCTTCGGACAGGCCGAGCGGGCGGATGCGATCCTTGCGTGCTACGGTCAGCACATGAGACTGCGCACCGGAAACCGGATGCGTGTAGACTGTGCGGCGATCGGTTACGATGATGCTCTCCGCCGTGATCGTCTCCAGCCCCTTGTCATAATTGCCCGCGGCGATGGCGCCTTCTATTCTTGCCGTCATCAGCTGCTCGAACACTTCGAACAGCAGGTTCTGGGTTTCGATGCGCAGCGCCAGCAGCCGGTTGAGCCAGGTCGTGATCGGCGGCAGCTCGTCGCGCAGACCGCCTTCTTCCGTGGTGAGAGACAGCCCGGTGACCGCCTCGAAGGTCGTCAGCGAGCAGCCCTCGATCTTGCCCTGGTGCAGCAGATGATAAAACTGACGTAGCGCCGCACGGGCGTAGGGGCTTTCGAGATTGTCCTCGGACCTGAACAGCCCTGCCCCGCCGGTCTGGCGCTGGCCGCGCGTGATCGCACCAAGCGTGTCAAGCCGTCGGGCAATGGTCGACAGGAAACGTTTGCCGGCCTTCACATTGGCGGCCATCGGTCGGAACAGTGGCGGCTGCGCCTGGTTGGTCCGGTGCGTCCGGCCGAGTCCCTGGATGGCGTTGTCGGCGCGCCAGCCGGCTTCGAGCAGATAGTGCTTGCGCAGTCTCTGGTTTTTCGCGCCGAGATCGGCATGGTAGGAGCGGCCGGTGCCGCCGGCATCGGAAAAGACCAGTACAATCTTGTCGTCATTCATGAAGCTTTGAGTCTCTGCGAGATTGGCCGAGCCGGGCCGGTTCTCGACGGCGCGCCGGTCGATGCCGTCGCGACCGGTCTTTTTGACGATGCGGCGCGAGCGACCGGTAACCTCGGCGACGGTGTCGGTGCCGAAATGGTGGAGGATCTGGTCGAGCGCGCTGCCGACCGGCGGCAACGAGGCCAGCCTTTCGATCATCTCGTCGCGGCGGCGCGCAGCCTCGCGGCACTGCACGGCATTGCCTTCGGCATCGTGGACAGGTCGCGAGTAGATATTGCCCTCGGCGTCCGAATATTCCTCGAACAGCTGCGTCGGGAAGGAATGCATCAGATACCCGAGTACGTACTCGCGCGGGGTCACGTCGACGTGGAGGTCTGACCATTCCTCTGCCGGGATCTCGGCCAGCCGCCGTTCCATCAGCGCCTCGCCGGTCGAAACGATCTGGACGACCGCCGAATGACCGTCGGCGCGGTCCTGCTCGATCGCACCGATCAGCGTCGGCGTCATCATCGAGGTGATGAGATGGCTGAAGAAACGCTGCTTAGTGCTTTCGAAGGCCGAGCGTGCTGCGGCCTTGGCATTGCGGTTCAGCGTGCCGGTCTCGCTGGTGATATTGGCGGCCTCGAGCGCGGCGGTCAGATTGTTGTGGATGACCTGGAAGGCGTCCGCATAGGCGTTGTAGATGCGAATCTGCTCTTCTGTCAGTTCGTGCTCGAGCAGGTCGTATTCGACGCCGTCATAGGGGAGCGATCGCGACGTGTAGAGGCCGAGCGATTTGAGATCGCGGGCGAGCGCCTCCATGGCGGCGACGCCGCCATCCTCGATCGCCGCGACGAACTCGGCGCGATTGGCGAAGGGAAAATCCTCGCTACCCCAAATGCCGAGACGCTGGGCATAGGCCAGATTCTCGGCGGCGGTTGCGCCGGTCGCCGAGACATAGAC
>NZ_RZOI01000984.1:0-1782 GCF_004022645.1 Mesorhizobium sp. M4A.F.Ca.ET.020.02.1.1
CTCACATACAGGCAAAAAGGCCCAGATACCGCAGTAGCGTGTGAGGGCTACGCCCGCCGTCCGACCGCGGTCTGGTTGATTTCTCAGACAAAATATGCTGCTTCTCCCGCCGATGAAAAAGCTCTGCCTCTTGGTTTTGGCGTCCTTGACGCTGGCATGGCCGGCCTATGCGATGGACAACGCGCTGCGCGCCGGCCTCCTGAAACTCGATCCACAGACCCGGCTCGAACAGCGCTGCGATGCGGAAGTGCTCGATCGGATCACCCACGACGACCACAAATACAAGGCCGACCGAGTGGTCGCCTACGCCTTTGCTACGCCGGAGATGAGCGCCGACGCGATCCGGAGCCCGGGCGCGGCCTTCCGCAGCAAGGGGCAATGGTATCGGTTGAAGTTCAAGTGCCAGACCGCGCCGGACCACATGCAGGTCCTGCAGCTGCGTTACCGGATCGGCGACGAGATCCCGGAAACCGATTGGGCGAAGTACAATCTCTACGACTAGAGCCACGACGCACTTGCGCCGGCCTGTCGGCGACCTGCCATTTTGACCCGAACCGATCACTCGCCTGTCGAAAAAAGTCGGCTTGCCGCGCTTGTTCCGGCCGGTCACTTGACGCACACGAACCATACACGTTAGGGCGTCTGGATATTCGACGACCGACACTCGGCGAACAGCAAAGGGCCTCCAGCCGATGGACATTTTCAGCGCCGCAAGCTTGACCGCCCTTCTCCAGGTCATTGCCATCGATCTTGTGCTGGCCGGCGACAATGCGATCGTCATCGGGCTGGCGGCCGCCGGCCTGCCCACCGAGCAGCGCAAGAGGGCGATCCTCATCGGCGTGCTGGCAGCGACCGTGCTGCGCATCCTGTTTGCCGCGGTAACCGTCAAGCTGTTGGCTATCGTCGGCCTGCTGCTCGCCGGCGGCATCCTGCTCTTGTGGGTGTGCTGGAAGATGTACCGCGAGTTGCGCACCTCTCATGCCGACGAGGAGGAGGCGACGGAGGCACTGTCCAATACCGACTTCGACAGGGACAGCAAGATCGCCGGCAAGGCGCCGCGCAAGACGCTTGGCCAGGCGGCGCTGCAGATCGTCGTCGCCGACGTGTCGATGTCGCTCGACAACGTGCTGGCGGTCGCCGGTGCGGCGCGCGATCATTTCTGGGTGCTGGTCATCGGTCTCGTGCTGTCGATCGGCTTGATGGGCCTTGCCGCGAGCTTCATCGCCAGGCTGCTGCATCGCTATCGCTGGATTGCCTATATCGGCCTGGCGATCATCCTCTATGTGGCAGTCGACATGGTCTATCGGGGCGCGATGGAAGTGTGGCCGCATGTCAATGCAGCGGTAAGTTGACGATCGGCGCCAGCGGCAGGCGGAACAACGACGGTTGTGTTTCGCCGCAGCCGTTGCCCATACCAATGCCGCAATTAGTGTGGTATTGCGCCGCCGATCCCGAAAAGCCCGGAAAAGCTTATGTCTGCCCCTCGCGTCAGTTTCGTCAGTCTTGGATGCCCGAAGGCGCTCGTCGATTCCGAGCGCATCATCACGCGGCTGCGCGCGGAAGGCTACGAGATCGCGCGCAAGCATGACGGGGCCGATCTCGTCGTGGTCAACACCTGCGGCTTCCTCGATTCCGCGCGCGACGAGTCGCTCAACGCCATCGGCTCGGCGCTGTCCGAGAATGGCCGTGTCATCGTCACCGGCTGCCTTGGCGCCGAGCCCGAGGTCATCCGCGAGAAGCACCCCAATGTGCTGGCGATCACCGGGCCGCAAGCCTATGAGA
>NZ_RZOI01000985.1:0-1777 GCF_004022645.1 Mesorhizobium sp. M4A.F.Ca.ET.020.02.1.1
CCGCCTGGGCGGCGCTCAAGACCCCGCCGGCCTGGAAGGGGACACTCACCATCGGCGAGGCCGAGATCGTGACCCGCGCCACCGGCATCGGTGTCACCAACAACCTGTTCGGCGAGGGCCACCTGCCCTATGCCGACAACCCCGCCGGCGGCGTGCTCGGCATCTACATCTCGGTGGCGCGCAGGCGTGGCGAGCTGGTCAGGGTCTTCTTCGACATGGCGCGTGGCAAATGGCGCGACAGCGCCCATGTCGAAATCCATCAGGCGGAGAGTGCCAGGCTGAAAATCCATGCCGCGAGCAGCAAATACCGCGCCGTTATGGATGGCGAGCTCGTCCAACTCGAACGCGAGACCGAGATCGCAATTCACCCCGGTGCGCTAAAGGTGCTGGTGCCGTCTCGGGTCGCGCGGGCAGAGGCGGCGTGATGCACCGGGAAACGAGATGGACGCGGACGTGGCCTCTAGCCCTTGGGCCCCTGCTCGGTGGTCGGAGCTTTGATGACTTCGCCATAAATCTCCGCGATCCCCCACGCAACGAATGCCAGAAGCAGCCCTGCGACAAGAATCTTGAGCACATTGACCCCCCAGCGTCCCTGGCGGGCTTTCTCCTCGGGAATGATCTTGGTCATGGTCGGCCTCCGTATCGTTTGGCACCGGCCGGCGCGTCTGGCAGAATATGGTCGGGTAACGGTTCCTCGCCGCGAAGGTTCCGCAGCCTGGGGCGTTGGCATATGTCGGCACCGCGGGTGCTGGCTGCAGGACGCGGCATTTGGGGGCTTGGTGGATAGCAGGGTGCGCAAAACGCCGGGACTGCCGGCCGATGTCCTTGGCGCGGTGAAGGCGGAGCACCGCCTGGCCGTGCTTCATGGTCTGCTTGACACGGAGCCCGATCCTGATTTCGACCGCGTCACCGGTCTTGCCGCCGCTGTGCTTCAGGCACCGATCGCGCTGATCACCCTCGTCGATGCCGAGCGCCAGTGGTTCAAATCCAGCCTGGGCCTGGGCGAAACCGAAACCACCACCGGAATGCCCTTCAGTGCACATGCCATCGCCGCCGGCGACGAGCCGATGGTGGTGACCGACGCGACCCTCGACCCACGCTTCGCCGCGAGTCCCGCAGTCACCGGCAAGCATCATGTCCACTTCTATGCCGGCGTGCCGATGGTCGTGGCAGGCGCCCGCATCGGCACGCTCTGCGTGCTCGACCGCAAGCCGCGCGCCTTTCCGTCGGCTGATCAGCTCGGCCAGCTGAAGGCGCTGGCCGAACTCGCCGCCAGCCTGTTCGCGCTGAAGGACGCAACCCGCAGCGGCGCTATCGCAAAAGAGGCGCTGGCGCAGGAGGAAAAGCGCCGCGCCATCGCCCTCGACGCCGCCTCGCTCGCCAGTTGGGCATGGGACATCCGCACCGACATCATCGAATGCGACGTGCTGCTGTCCGAACTTTTCAACCTGCCGCGCTCGAACCGGCTGAAGGCGCGCGACATCCTGGCGGCCATCGATCCGCGCGACGTCTATCAGACCGAGACGCGCTTTCGCGACGCGCTGACCGGTAGCGATGACTATTTCGGCGAATACCGGGTGAAGGGTATCTACCCGCCGCGCTGGATCGCCACGCGTGGCCGCGTCATCGAACGCGAGGACGACGGCAAGCCGACACTGATCTTCGGCGTCAACTACGACATTACCGAGCGCAAGCTCGGCGACGAGCGCCAGCGGCTGTTGCTGCGCGAGCTGAACCACCGGGTCAAGAACACGCTGGCGACGGTGCAGGCGCTGGC
>NZ_RZOI01000986.1:0-1774 GCF_004022645.1 Mesorhizobium sp. M4A.F.Ca.ET.020.02.1.1
CGCCATCGCCCCGCGCCGCTCGCAATGCGGCCCGGTCCCCGCGACGAACGGACGCCTGGAGAGCAGCGCAACGCCGAACACGCCGTTCGGATAGGGACAAAGGATCCGGTAGGGATAGGCGCTGGTGATATAGCCAAGCTCGGTCGTCCACATCTCCGACACCTCGTCGAGGGTGATCACGTCGGGATTGGTCCGCCCTATCAGCGACAGCACTTTCTTCGGCGTCGGATTGTCGTAGCGCAGGTTCATCTGCAGCAGGCTGTAGACGATCTGGTCGGCCGGTTTGGCGTCCGCCTGCACCGGCCACAGCCTGGGTAGCGCGCTCAGCGTCGTGGCGAAGCTGGCGATGGCGAACAGCAGTGCCGCGGCCGCCTGCAGGCGAAACGGGGTTGCAAGCAGGGGCAGCGCCAGGAGCGCGATCAGCACGGCCAGATGAACGCGGAAATGCGAGAAGGAATCGAAGGCCGGATGCAGCGTGCCGAAAAACCCGGCAATCAGGGCGGCCGCGAACGCCATCATCGCCAGGAATGTCACCCCGGCTGTCATGTTAGAGCGCGATCCACCTGATCTCATCTGCCTGACTACTCAATGCCGCTGGCAACCTGTCCGGCTTGCTTATCCGTCAAATTGCGGCCCGATCAAGACGACGAGTTGCCTAGCCGGTTTTTGCAGCTGGTGACCGCCTATTGGAAGGCAGTCTCGGAAAAGCTCCTGAGTTTGCGCGAATGCAGCCGCTCCATAGGCATTCCGGCCAGCTTCTCCATCGCCTTGATGCCAATCGTGAGATGCTGCGCCACTTGCCTTTTGTAGAACTCGGTCGCCATGCCCGGCAGCTTCAGCTCGCCATGCAGCGGCTTGTCGGAGACGCACAGCAGCGTGCCGTAGGGCACGCGGAAGCGGAAGCCGTTGGCGGCGATGGTCGCCGATTCCATGTCGAGCGCGATGGCGCGCGACTGTGACAGCCGCTGCACCGGTCCGCGCTGGTCGCGCAGCTCCCAGTTGCGGTTGTCGATGGTGGCGACGGTGCCGGTGCGCATGATGCGTTTGAGGTCGTAGCCGGAAAGCCCGGTTACCTCGGCGACCGCTTCCTGCAGTGCCACCTGGATCTCGGCTAGCGGGGGGATCGGCACCCAGACCGGCAGGTCGTCGTCCAGCACATGGTCCTCGCGCACATAGGCATGCGCCAGCACATAGTCGCCAAGCGCCTGCGTGTTGCGCAGGCCGGCGCAGTGGCCGAGCATCAACCAGGCGTGCGGCCTCAGCACCGCGATATGGTCGGTGATCGTCTTGGCGTTGGAGGGACCGACGCCGATATTGACCATGGTGATGCCGCCATGGCCGGGCTTCTTCAGATGATAGGCCGGCATCTGCGGCAGGCGTTGCGGCGGCGTGCCTTCGGCGGGCACGCTCGACCCGGCATGGGTGATCACGTTGCCGGGTTCGATGAATTCGGCATATCCGCCGCCGCCATTCTCCATCAGATCGCGTGCGCGGGCGACAAATTCGTCGATGTAGAACTGGTAGTTGGTGAACAGCACGAAGTTCTGGAAATGCTGCGGGCTGGTCGCGGTGTAATGCGTCATGCGGTGCAGCGAATAGTCGATGCGCTGCGCCGTGAACGGCGCCAGCGGCCGCGGCTCGCCGAACGCCACTTCGAACGTGCCGTTGGCGATCTGGTCGTCAGTGCCGTCGAGGTCCGGCACGTCGAACAGGTCGCGGATCGGCCGCTGGATACGCTCGGCGGCGCTGCCGTCGACATAGGTGCCCTCCAGGA
>NZ_RZOI01000987.1:0-1773 GCF_004022645.1 Mesorhizobium sp. M4A.F.Ca.ET.020.02.1.1
GAATTGAGGAAGGCGAGTTCGCGCAGCCGGTGCTCCAGCGTTCCATAGTCGAACTCGACCATGGTGAAGGTCTCGGCCGACGGGAAGAAGGTGATCTCGCTGCCACTGCGGCCCTCATAGGTGCCGGGGCGCTTGTCCTGCTCGTAGCCGCCGGTGACCTTGAGCGGCGCGTCCGCATTGCCGTGCGTGAAGCCCATTTCGAAGATCTCGCCATTGCGGCGGATCTTGAGCTTGAGCCAAGCCGAGAGCGCGTTGACCACCGAGACGCCGACGCCGTGCAGGCCGCCCGACACCTTGTAGGAGTTCTGATCGAATTTGCCGCCGGCATGCAGCTGCGTCATGATCACTTCGGCCGCCGAGACGCCTTCGCTGGGGTGGATGTCGGTCGGAATGCCGCGGCCATTGTCGATGACCGTGACCGAACCGTCAGGGTTGAGCGTCACCGAGACCAGGTCGGCATGGCCGGCCAGCGCCTCGTCGATGGCGTTGTCCACCACCTCATAGACCATGTGATGCAGGCCAGAGCCATCGTCGGTGTCGCCAATATACATGCCCGGCCGCTTGCGGACGGCATCCAACCCCTTCAAAACCTTGATGGAATCGGCGCCGTACTCGGCTTCCGCGCCATTGGCGCTTTCAGTCTGATCGCTCATGAAAACCTGTCTGATTGATGGCTGCTGGTCCAGCGCTGGAAACTGGCTCCGAATCGCGCCGTTTTGATGTCCTAGATATAGGCGCAAATGCCGGTTTTTCCAAGGTTTGCCGGCATTTCCGGGCAGGAAAGCCGGCTGTCCGGAAGCGGCCGCGCCGCAGGCTATTTTGTCCTGGCCAGCCGATCCTGCAGAAACTTGATCATGAACTTGTATCGCGGCGCCAGCCGGCCGCTGCGGTCGAGCTCCAGCGTCCGCTCGAGCGCCTCGGAAAGCACGGCCCTCGGGTTCCTCGCGACCTGAGAATAATCGATCATCGCGACCACCAGGTCGCGCTGCCAGGTGGCGTTTTCGGGGTCGGACTGGGCAAGCTGCTGGCGGATGTCCAGGCTGTCCTCGAAGGCCTTCCGCGCGCCCTTGATGTCGCGCTGCTTGGCCTTCAGCATGCCGATCTCGGACAGTGTTATCGACAGGTCGCGCTGCCAGTCGGAATTGGCCGGGTCGAGCCTGGCCAGCCTGTCGACGATGGTGAAACTGTCGAGATAGAGCTTGAGCGCGCCCTTGCGATCGCCCTGGATGGCGAGCACGCCCGCGACTTTCTCCAGGCTGACCGAGAGGTCGCGCTGCCAGTCTGTGTTGTCCGGATCGCTGTCGGCCAGCGCCTGAGCCTGAGACAACGCTTGCCGGTAGGCCGAAAGGGCGGCCGGCCAGTTCTCCTGGTCCTTCAGCGCGTTGCCGACCTTGGTGTTGCCGACCGACAGATCGCGCTGCAGCTCGGTGTTGTCCGGGTCGCGGCTTGCCAGCCTTTCGACGATGTCCAGGCTGTCCCGGTAGGCAGCGAGCGCGCCGGCGGGATCGTCGCGCTCGCGCTTGAGATCGCCGATCGTGTCATGGCTGACCGAGACGTCGCGCTGCCGCTCGGCATTGTCGGGCTGCTTCGCGGCCAGCGCCAGCCGGATCCTCAGGCTTTCCTCATAGGCGGCCTGCGCATCGTCCAGCCGGCCGGCGGCACGGGCAAGCCCGGCGATCTCGTCATAGGAAATAGTCAGCTCGCGCTGCAGGTCGTCGCGCTCCGGCTCGTGGCCGGCGAGCTCCTTCTTGATCGACAGGCTTTCCTGGTAGG
>NZ_RZOI01000988.1:0-1772 GCF_004022645.1 Mesorhizobium sp. M4A.F.Ca.ET.020.02.1.1
CGCATTGTGGTGCGTCAGCAGCCTGTCGACCTTCAGGGGAAGCGTTTCCAAATCCGCCAGATCCATCACCCTGACCGCGCGCCGTCCCACCTTGTCCTCGTAAGCGGGGCCGATGCCGCGGCGGGTCGTGCCAATCTTTGTCCCGGAATTGGAGGCGGCGTCCTCACGGAATCCGTCCAATTCGCGGTGCAGCGACAGGATAAGCGCGGTGTTTTCGGCTATTTTCAGGCGATCCGGCGTCACCTCGACGCCTTGCGCCTTCAGTTTCGCCACTTCGGCGACGAAGGCGTGCGGGTCGAAGACCACGCCATTGCCGATGATCGACAGCTTGCCTTGCCGCACGACGCCGGAAGGCAGAAGCGACAGCTTGTAGACCTTGCCGTCGACGACCAGCGTGTGGCCGGCATTGTGGCCGCCCTGGAAGCGCACGACGACATCGGCCCGCTCCGACAGCCAGTCGACGATCTTGCCCTTGCCTTCGTCGCCCCACTGCGAGCCGACGACCACCACATTGGCCATGTTGCTTTTCCCTTGAAATGCCGACTGGCGGCTTGAAAACGACAGGCCTCTATAGCGTCAAGAGCGGACCGACGCGACCATTCTTTGCCGCCGAACGCCGCCCGGGGCATAACATTTTTCGCCTTTCGCGCGATTTGCCGAGGCGAGCAGGGCGCGATTACGCCGGCATTCCTCCCAGGCACTTTCCGGCGCCGACGCCTGGCACGAATGACAGCGCCGCGCGGCTATCGCACGCGCGGCGCTGTCATGCAAATCGGCAGGACGGGCTTCAGGCTACGCCGACGTCGAAGTGCAGCGGCTTGGCCGAGTCGATCGACTTGTGCGCCCGCAGCTGATCGAGCACATTTTCGGGGAACGGCGCGTCGAGATAGAGCAGCGCGATGGCATCGCCACCCGGCCGGTTGCGGCCGAGCTGGAAGTTGGCGATGTTGACGCCGTTCTCGCCGCAGACGGTGCCGAGCAGGCCGATGATGCCGGGCGCGTCGGCGTTGGTCGTATAAAGCATGTGCTGGCCGACTTCGGCGTCGAGATTGATGCCTTTGATCTGGATGAAGCGCGGCTTGCCGTCCGAAAAGCAGGTGCCGGCGATCGAGCGCGTCCTGTGCTCGGTGGTGACCGTCAGCTTGATGTAGCCGTCGAACACGCCAGACTTGTCGCGCTTGACCTCGGCGACGATGATGCCGCGTTCCTTCACCATGATCGGCGCCGACACCATGTTGACGTCGGAGACCTGCGGCCGGATCAGACCGGCAAGGGTCGCGCTGATCAGGGCACGCGTGTTCATGGTCGCGGTCGAGCCGTCGAACAGGATCTCGACCTCCTTGATCGGATCCTCGGTGACCTGGCCGACGAAGGCGCCGAGCACTTCGGCGAGCTTGACGAAGGGCTTCAGCCGCGGCGCCTCCTCGGCGGTGATCGAGGGCATGTTGATGGCGTTGGAGACGGCGCCCTTGAGCAGGTAGTCGGACATCTGCTCTGCCACCTGCAGCGCCACATTCTCCTGTGCCTCGGCGGTGGAGGCGCCGAGATGCGGCGTCGCCACGACATTCTCCATCCCGAACAGTTCGTTGTTCTCCGCCGGTTCGACCTCGAACACGTCGATGCCGGCGCCCGCCACCTTGCCGCTCTTCAGTGCCGCGACCAGATCGGCCTCGACGATCAGCCCGCCGCGCGCGCAGTTGATGATGCGTACGCCTGTCTTCATCTTGGCGATCGCGGCGGGCTGATCGTCGAGGCCGATCTGGTCGCGGCAC
>NZ_RZOI01000989.1:0-1760 GCF_004022645.1 Mesorhizobium sp. M4A.F.Ca.ET.020.02.1.1
GATCGTCACCGGCCAGTAGGCGATCGGCACGACCCCGGCGCCTGGCTGCCGGGGTCGCTTTGCTTAAAAGCAATTCCAGGAAAAGTGCGAAGCGGTTTTCCGTCCGGAATTGCGCAGGAACAGAAGAGCAATTCCAGGAAAAAGCGCGTAGCGGTTTTCCCTCTGGAATTGCGTGGGAAATATCCGGAGCGGTTCGACGGTTCTATCAAGAGCTGAACCACTCCTGGGGGACGAAAAACAGGACGGAGTGGGGAAATGAAATCGCTTGGCAGCATCCGCAGGGACTTCACGCCATGGAATGATCCGAACGCCAAGCCCTATATCCAATTCGACAATGTCACCAAGAAGTTCGGTGACTTCACCGCCGTCAACAACCTGTCGCTGACCATCTTCGAGCGCGAGTTCTTCGCGCTGCTCGGCGCATCCGGCTGTGGAAAGTCGACGCTGCTCAGGATGCTTGCCGGCTTCGAGGAGCCGACCGCCGGGCGTATCCTGCTCGACGGCCAGGACCTGCGCGGCATCCCGCCCTACCGGCGGCCGGTCAACATGATGTTTCAGTCCTATGCGCTGTTTCCGCATATGACGGTGGAGAAGAACATCGCCTTCGGCCTCAAGCAGGAGGGCATGCCCGCCCCTGACATCGAAAAGCGCGTCGCCGAAATGCTGAAGCTGGTCAAGCTCGAGCAGTTCGCCAAGCGCAAGCCGCACCAATTGTCGGGCGGCCAGCGCCAGCGTGTCGCGCTCGCCCGCTCGGTCGCCAAGCGCCCGAAGGTTCTGCTGCTCGACGAGCCGCTCGGCGCGCTGGACAAGAAGCTGCGCGAGGAAACGCAGTTCGAACTGATGGACCTGCAGCAGGAACTCGGCCTCACCTTCGTCGTCGTCACCCACGACCAGGAAGAGGCGATGACCATGGCCGACCGCATTGCCATCATGGACAAGGGTGAGGTCATGCAGGTCGCGACGCCGGCGGAAGTCTATGAAGCCCCCAGCTCTCGCTTCGTGGCGCATTTCGTCGGCAACGTGAACATGTTCGAGGGCAAAGTTGCCGAGCGGGCGGCGAACACGACGCGCATCACCGGGCTGACCGGAGCCCAGATCGTTGTCGAGAATGGCGGCGATACCGCCGCCGGCGCCGACATCGTCTTCGCCATAAGGCCGGAGAAGATCAAGGTTTCGTCGAAGAAGCCGGCCGATGCCGTCAACGCACTCGAAGGTGAAGTCTACGACGTCGCCTATCTCGGCGACATGACCGTCTATCACGTCAGGCTCGACGACGGCCAGATGGTGCGGGCGAGCGCCTTGAACGCCTCGCGCATCACCGAGGACCCGCTGACCTGGCACGACCGCGCCTGGGTCTCCTTCCGGCCCGACGCCGGCGTCGTGCTGACGCGGTAGGGGGCAATCATGTCGAGCGCCGCGACCGCCGCAACAACCCCGTCGGCAGCCGATGCCGCCAGATCCCCGCTGGCCCGGCTGGGCTCGGCCTTCGTCGGCCGCCTGGTCATCATCGTCCCCTATCTCTGGCTGCTGTTCTTTTTCCTCATCCCGTTCGTCATCGTCTTCAAGATCTCGCTGTCGCAAACGGCGATCGCGATGCCGCCCTACACGCCGGTGCTTGATTTCAGCGGCGGCTGGTTCGGTTTTGTCGGACAGCTCAGAGAGCTCAGCATCGACAACTACACTTTGCTGACCAAGGATTCGCTGTACTTCAATGCTTATGTGACCAGTCTGATCATCGCCGCGATCTCGACGGTGCTGAC
>NZ_RZOI01000098.1:0-12553 GCF_004022645.1 Mesorhizobium sp. M4A.F.Ca.ET.020.02.1.1
TTCCACGACACCGGCAACCAGGGCACCAAGAGCCGCATCATCACCTTCATCGCCGCCAGCGGCGGCGCCGGCGCCACCACGCTCGCGCTATCGGCGGCGGAATACCTGGCGGGCAAGTCGACCGAGCGCGCGGCCTCGACCTGCCTGGTCGATCTCGATTTCCAAAGCGCCAATTGCGGCGCCTATCTCAACCAGTTCAACCAGTTCGACCTTTCGGGCATCATCGGCCAGCCGGAGCGCCTCGATGTCGAATTGATGGACGTGATCAAGCTGTCGCGCCCGTCGGGGCTCACGCTCTACTCCTTCGAGCGGCCGCAGCTGCCCTTTGAGCCGCATGGCGCCGATTTCGTTTTCCGGCTGCTCGACCTCGTCGCCTACCGGTTCGACGACATCGTCATCGACCTGCCTAACATCGAGACGCCCTGGCACAATTCCGTGCTGCAGACGAGCGACGAGATCTTCATCGTCTTCGAGCTCAACGTCGCCTCGCTCAGGCAAGGCAAGCGACTCTACAAGAAGATCCGCGAGCTGCGCGGCAACCAGGTGAACATCACGCTGGTGGCCAACAAGCACAAGCGCAAATGGTTCGGCAACCACTTCTCGCGCAGCGAGCTGGAGAAGATCTTCAAGGCGCCGCACATCAAGTCGGTGGCGCTCGACAACGCGCTTTTGACCGACGCGCTGAATCGCGCCATTCTGCCCTCCGAAGTCGACGGGCGGGCGCGCTTCAACAAGGACCTGAAGCTGATGTTCAAGGAGCGGCTCAGCGATGCCAGTCGCTAGAGCAGTTCCAGGAAAAGTGCGCAGCGGTTTTCCGTCCGGAATTGCGTCAAGACAGATGCCCGGGGCGGGTCTGCGTTTCCATGAAACGCTGAACCGCTCCAGGTGGCAAATTATCCGTGCCCTCGCTTGCGCGTGCATCGCGGTGACAGCGCTGGCGTCGAGCCTGCCGCCGGCCGGGGCCAGGTCCGCGCTTGCCGACCGGCCGCCGCTGCCGGCCATGGGGCCAAGCCTGCGCAAGGCGGTCGCCTTCCAGACCAGCGAACAGACCGGCACGATCATCATCCGCAAGGACGAGAAGGCGCTCTATCTGGTGACGAACCGGGGCCAGGCGCTGCGCTACCAGATCAGCGTCGGCCGCGACGGCTTCGGCTGGACCGGGACGGTCGAGGTCGGGGCCAAGACCGAATGGCCGGAATGGCGGCCGCCCAAGGAGATGCGCGCCCGCCAGCCCGAGCTGCCGGCGATGGTGCCCGCCGGGCCCTACAACCCTCTCGGCGCGCGCGCGCTCTATCTTTCACGCGGCGGACGTGACACGCTCTATCGCATACATGGCACCAACGATCCCAAGGGTGTCGGTTTCGACGGCACGTCGGGCTGCTTTCGCCTGACCAATACCGACGTGATCGATCTCTTCAAACGCGTCGCGGTGGGCGCAAAGGTGGTGGTGGAATGACTATGATCAGGGACCCGGACATTCCGGCAATCGAGCTCGGCGCTCAGGAAGCCGCCGTCGGCAAACCCAGCCGCAAAGGCACGATCGGCGTTGTCGTGGCGGGCGCCGCGCTGGTCACGCTGGTGAACCTGACCGCAGCCGTCTACCTCTACCGCGGCATCAGCGACCTGCGCAGCGTGGAAGCGCGGCTGGAGCAGCTCGGTCAGTTCGAGCAACGCATTAGCGCCCGGCTCGATACCGTCAACAACGGTTTCCAGAGCCGGTTCGAAAAGCTCGACGACCAGTTGCAGGCGAAGTTCAACGAGGTCAACGGCGGTATCGCCCGGTTGGGGCAGAGCCGGCCTTCCATCGCCGACGAACCTATGGCCAGCGCTCCGGAGCCGGCAGTAGCCCCCACCAGCAGCGAGGCGGAGACGCCGGCCGTCGCCGAAAACATGGCGAACCCAGGGTCGGTCGAAATGCCACAGCCTAGGAAGCGAGCAGCGCCGCCTGCCCCGAACCCTGCCTACCAGCGTATCCAGCAGGCGGACGGCAAGGTCTACTACCGGAAAATCAACTGAGGTTGCCGGGCGTTCCGGGCGATTGAGGCAGCAGGTCTAGAAGTCCCGCTGCAGCGCGAGAATACGGATCGCGCGTGTTTCAGCGCGCTGCCGCGCTTCGCTGAGGAAGGCGACGTGGCAATAGGCGCACGCCGCAGTGCCAAGGATCAGCACCAGGCTGTTCTTCATGGTGAAATCGATCGCCAGCGAGAATGGGATGCCGCTGGGCGCGGTGAAGGCGGCAATCGTGCTCGCCGTCTCCGAATGGCTGCCGGCGGCGATCATCAGCCCAGCGAATAGAATGGCGATATGGTTGGCCAGGAAGAAGGCGGCCGATGCCTTCGCCTGGCACGCCATCCAGCAGGCGATCGCGGCAGCGGCGAGGATGGCGGCGTCAAGCGCGATCGAAGCGCCGAGATAGAGGTCGACCTGCTGCCAGAACATCGTCGCCAAGGGCCGCAGCTCCAGCCAGACCCGCCATATCGTCGGACTGGCGGGATAGGCGCCGAGCAGGAATGTCGCCGCTCGCTCAGCCGCCAGGATGAGCAGCATGAGGGCCGGAAATGCAAAGAGCAGTATCGGTTTGCGCTTCATGTCGTCCTCGACAATTCCGAGGCCAGAATAGGCAATAGAGATTGCGCAAGCCTTAACGAAGCTTAACAAGCCGCTTGCTTCGGCATCCTTCTTACCCGTGCTATGCTGGGCCGCTGGGACGCAAACGCGGGTTCAGGCGGCCGGAGCCGTTTCATCGGGGGTTGAAAGGGTGCGCTCAAGCAGTTTGCCAAGTCGGCCTTCTGTTCGACAGCAAGCTCCGGGACATCGCCGATGAGCGGCGGCGTCCCTGTGGGAAGGTCTCGCCTAGCGATCGCGTTAGGGAGTGTCGAGCTCGTGGCCGGAGTCCTGCTGATCCTTCACGCCGGCGCTTTGATCGGGGTCAACCGGGCCACGCCGGCATTGAACGTCGTCAGAAATCAGCCGCTGCCAACGGCATTGCCTGTGTTCGATGCCGGACCGCGGCAACCTGCACGCAAGATCGCCCAGGAGCTTATCGCGCCACCGCAGCTCGAAGCATCCCGGTTCGAGCGGGTCGAGCCCCGTCCGCCACTTGGCGAACTCGGTCTCGCATACTGGCCGAAGACGCCGATGCCGGACGATTGGCGCGAGACGCGGCTCTATCGCCCGATCGCCACCTCGTCGGCGACCTTCGAGGCGATGGGGCGAACGGTGGCGATCAGCGGCACCCTCGGCATCGACCCCGACAGGAGCTGTTCCTTTCACGAAGCCGCCTGGCCGTGCGGCCAGCGCGCGCGGGCGGCCTTCAATGCCTGGCTGCGCGGGCGGGCGCTGAAATGCTTGGTGCCGCCCGATGTCGACCGCTTCACGATTGCCGCGCCCTGCAAGCTCGGCAGGCAGGATGTCGGCGCCTGGCTCGTCTCCAATGGCTGGGCGATGGCGCTGCCCGGCGGTATCTACGGCAAGGCCGAGGCAACGGCCAGAAATGCCGAGATGGGCATATTCGGACCGCCTCGCTAGTTTGCCAGTGTAACCAGGGCCCGTTCACCTTAGGCTGCCCGCCAGGCCTGCGCCAACAGCCGCCTTCGATATTTGTTTTGTTAACCCTTGCGGCGCAGTTTTCTTGGCGCGGGCCGGTTTGATCGGTCTTTCCGCACCATCGATCAAATTGTACGGATCGTCGAAACCGAAATTGCAACACACCGGCCTTATGCCAGCGCATCGGACAGGAGATTGGCCAGTGACCAAACCGACAGCGACCCCCCCTGCACAAGCCTGGAAAGATGTCGCGTGGCTGACGGTGCTGGGGACGGCCGCCTGCCTCATCCTCTCGCTCGGCCTCAACTACCTGCTTTTGTTCAGCGAGGCGCTGACGCCGTTCGCGCGCAGCGTGATCACGGCAACGCTTGTACCGGTTGCCATCGGCCTGCCGCTGTTCCTGCTGCTCGGCTCGAAGCAGGCCGAGATCCGCCGCTATCGGCAAGAGCTCAACCGGTCGGCGACTTATGACAGGCTGACCGGCTGCCTGAACGGACCAGTCTTCACGTCGATGGTGGACCGACGGGCCGCGAAACCGTCCGAGGACGGGCCGCGCTCCGGCGCTTTCCTGGTCATCCATCCCGAGCATCTCAAATCCCTCAACCTGCGCTTCGGCCTGGAGTGGGGCGACGAGGCGCTGCGGCTCATCGCCTCGACCATCCAGTCATCGGTTCGTAAGGAGGATCTCGTCGGCCGCATTGGTACCTCGATGTTCGGCGTCTTTCTGCCCGGCGCGAGCGAAAAGGACGCCAAGGATATCGGCGAACGCATCAAGGCGCGGGTGCGCGACGTCTATTTCGCGCCCAAGGGAACGGAGGACGTGCTCGCCGTTCAGGTCGGCGGCGTCATCTTCGAGCACGAGCTTGCCTTCGAGGACATGTTCCGATCGGCGGAAGAACGCCTGTCGGCCGCACAGGATCGTCTGGAATTTTCGCACCTGAGCAGCTAGGCGTCGACACGGCAGTGCGGCCGAACACGAGCGGACAGATGCAACGAGAGCGGCTCTGAAGCATATCAGCGTCTCTGCTCTGCCTTTGGCAAAGACAGTCGCAGCATTAATCGGGCGTTGACTCGTTCGGCGCAATCTCGGCGGGATCGAAGCAGCGATCTGCCGAATTCTGATCCTCGTCGGGTTGGCTTACGAATGTGCGTGCTGTCGCAGGAATGAGCGAATCACTTCGTCACGCCCTGCCGGATGTCGGGGCAATCTCGGTGTTCGTGAGCGAACCATGTCGCGTTTGGTGATGATTCTTCACCCTATGCAACGCCCGCTGTCGCACGCGCTGGCCAAGATCGTCGCGGTTGCGGCTCTGTATTACCTGACCGGCCAGCTTGGGCTGCTTCTGGCCGTGCCGCCCGGCTACGCGACAATCATCTGGCCGGCATCCGGCATCGCCGTCGGGGCATTGCTCGCCTACGGGCGTTCATTGTGGCCGGGGATCTTCGTCGGATCGCTCGTGCTCAATGCCGCTATCGGCGGCGGCTATTCAGCTGAAACCGGCTGGGCGCTCGACAAGCTCGCCGTTGCCGCCGCGATTGCTGGCGGCTCGACCGCGCAGGCCCTGGTCGCGCGGTGGCTTGTCGGTCGCGTGGTCGGGATACCGATCAATCTCAGGGGCATGCGCGATATCATCGCGCTGTTCCTTGCCGCCGCTCCGTTCAGCTGCATCGTCGCGCCCTCGGTTGGCGTGACCTCCCTGTACGTCGCCGGCGTTGTTCCTCCCGCGGGCGTGGCGCACAACTGGCTCACATGGTGGAGCGGCGATGTGCTTGGCATCGTCATTTTTTTGCCAATCGTGCTCATTGCCCCCGGCGCCAAGCGCCAGCTCAGCTGGCGCGGCACACCGCTGGGCGCATTGCCGATTGCCGCGATCCTTACGCTGCTTTTGCCCCTCGGCCTGACGTTCTACGGCTGGAAGGCAAGCAACCAGTTCATCTACGATCGCAACAGCGCGATTTTCGCCTCCATGGCGATCGAAAACGAGCAGGCGCTGATGCACCGCCTGGCGTCCTACGATCAGGCCTTGCTTGGCGGCGTCGGCTTCTTCGAAGGATCGAACTCCGTGAGTGCCGAAGAGTGGCGCTCCTATGTCGATGTCCTCGACCTCAAGCGCAGCATGCCCGGCGTCAACGGCATCGGCTACATCGAAAACGTTCCGGCGGAAAAGATATCGGACTTCCTTTTACGGGCGCAGATGGCGCAGCCGCAATTCACGATCCACCCCGACGTTCCCGGCGAACCTCGCTTTATCATCACCTATATCGAGCCGCTGGCACCGAACCGTCCGGCGCTTGGGCTCAACATCGCGTTCGAGAGCAATCGCCTGGAGGGCGCGACTCTCTCGCGAGATACCGGCAAGCCGGCCATCACCAAGCGCATCGTGCTGGTGCAGGACCAGACAAAGAGCAACGGCTTCATCCTGCTCCATCCCATGTACCGCAAGAACGTGCCGCTTGGTTCGGTCGACGAGCGACGCGCGGCCCTGACCGGTTGGATTTATGCGCCCTTCGTCGCGCAGAAATTCATGAGCGGGCTGACGACGAGCGAAGACCGTTCGCTGACATTGCAGGTCTATGACGGCGACGGCGAGAACGCCGATGCATTGATCTACCAGAGTGGTGAGCCCAACCAGTCCGCGTCCGCGCCGGCGTTTTCGATACGAAAGCAGGTCGACGTGATGCAGCAGCGTTGGACACTTTCGTGGCACAGCACGCCCGCGTTCGAGCAAAGCGTCGCCAGCCGGGAGCCGCTCCTCGTGCTCGCGAGCGGCATCGTCTTCACCGCCCTGTTCGGCCTCCTGCTGTCCTTGTTCGCCCGCCGTGCCGAAACGATCAAGGTACTCGTCGATCGAAAGACGAGCGAACTGGCCGAGCGGGAAGCGCTCTATCGCCTCCTGGCGGAAAATACCTCGGACATGATCAGCCGCGTCGCCTTCGACGGAACGCGGCTCTACACCTCGCCTGCCTGCATGCGGCTTCTCGGCTACACGGCCGAGGAACTTCTAAATTCAAATGCGTTTTCGGATGTCCACCCAAAGCAGCGATCTCGTCTCCAGGCCGAGTATGCGAAGCTGGCGCGCGGCGAAATCGACGAATCGAAAGGCGTGTTCACGCTGCACCGCAAGGACGACGACTGGGTGCAGGCGGAAATCACCCTGCAGCTGGTGCGCGACCGGACGGGAAGCCCCGCCGAGTTGGTCGTCACCGAGCGCGACGTCACGCTTCAGGAGCAGAGAGCCGAGGAACTCAAGCTTGCCAAGGCCGAAGCGGAAATCGCCAAGATGAACGCCGAGCAGGCGAGTGAAGCCAAGACGGCCTTCCTCGCGACCATGAGCCATGAAATCCGCACGCCGCTCAACGGTGTAATCGGCTATGGCGACCTGCTGCTTTCCTCCAACGAACTGTCGGAACAAAACAGGCGCTATGCCGAGCGCATCGGCACGTCGGCCGCGGCGCTGCTTACCGTCGTCAACGATATTCTCGACTTCTCCAGGATCGAAGCCGGTCAGATCGAAATCGACGCTCATCCGTTTGCGCTCGGCGCCTTGATCGACAATGTGCTCTCGATCGTCGGCGGCGTCGCCGCACGCAAGGGTCTTGCATTGGTCCGGAAGGTCGACCCGACCTTGCCGCCCCGCCTGATTGGCGATCAGGACAGGCTGAGACAGGTTCTACTCAATCTTCTGAACAATGGCGTGAAGTTCACCGCCACGGGAAGTGTCACCCTGGCCGTCGACCGCATCGGCGATTCCGGCGCCGGACCGGTCGGGCTGCGCTTTGCCGTCCGCGACACCGGCATCGGCATCTCGTCCGAACAGCGCGATCGTCTGTTCCAGCGCTTCTCGCAGGTTGACGGATCGATCCGTCGCGAATTTGGAGGCAGCGGTCTCGGACTGGCGATCTCGAAGCGCCTCGTCGAACTGATGGGTGGGCGGATCGGCGTTGAAAGCACGGCCGGCGAAGGTTCGCTGTTCTGGTTCGAAGTCGCGCTTGCCGAGGCCGGCTCGGAAGCGGAACCCTCCCGATTTGTCGAGGCGATGAACCAGACGACGGCGCCTGCCCGGATCCTGCTGGTTGAGGACATGGAGATCAACCGTGACATCGCTTGCGCGGTACTTCGATCCCGCGGACACGAAGTCGACATCGCGGTCGACGGCACGGAGGCCATCGCGGCGGTGCAGAACCGGACCTATGACGTCGTGCTGATGGACGTTCAGATGCCGGTCATGGACGGGCTCAGCGCAACCCGGCATATCCGGGCGCTCAATTCCCCGGCGCGGGATATCCCGATCGTCGCGTTGACCGCCAACGTGCTGCCGTTCCAACTCGCCGAGTTGCAGGCCGCCGGCATGACCGACCATGTCGGGAAGCCTTTCAAGCAGGCCGAATTGCTGGCGGCAATCGTCCGCAACACCGGCCGCGGGCCGGATCGAAACGCCGGCGAACCGGGTCCGGCCGCAGACGGCGGCCGGGACTTCAATGCCGATGTCTTCGGAAATCTCGAGACGGTGCTCGGCAAGAACAGAGTGGACAAGCTGCTCGACAAGCTGGCCGACGTGCTCAGGACCCGGCTCGTTTCGATCTCGCCTGAGGCGATCGATCGCGACGTCGTCCAACGCGACGCACACTCACTGGTCTCGTCGTCGGGCATGCTCGGTTTTGAAGCCCTGTCCAATTTGTGCCGCGACATCGAGACATCGTGCATCGCCGGCGCCGACCTGATGCCCGCCCTGCAACGTTTCGAGCGCGCGCGTGACGCCGTTCTGCACAAGATAGCGGCGCTCAAATCCGCTGCCTGACAGTCTGGTCCGTCATTCGGGCCAGGCGCGCCTCCTGATGGTCAGCATCGCTATGATCTTCATCATGGCCCGCGCGTCGGAGCCGGACTCAGATCACCGCTTCCTCCAGAAAAGGCTCGTTGCGCGATATGCGCTCGTAGCAGAATGGCGACAGATCGAGCGTCTGGAAGGCGCCGTGAACGATCAGCTCCGACACCGCTCGGCCGACGGCTGGCGATTGCTGCAGGCCGTGCCCGGAGAAGCCGTTGGCGAACATGAAGTTCCTCACCTCCGGATGGAAGCCGACAATGCCGTTGTGGTCGAGCATGTTGTATTCGTAGTGACCGGTCCAGCTGGTCTGGACCTTCAGCGCGTCGAAAGCCGGAATGCGGTGCCACAGCGCCGGCCAGATATGGTCGTCGAACTCCTCGAAGTGCATTTCGAAGTCGTCGTAGTCGGCCGGTCCGTCGCCCTGCGGCGTGTTGCCGGTGAGAAAGAGTTCGCCTTCCGGACGCACGAAGGTGCCGGAGAGGTCGATGACATTGGGCATGCGACCCGGGATCGGATTGGCGCTGGCGAAGACGAAGCTGTAGCGTTTGTAGGGCGCCACCGGGATCGACAGGCCAGCCATCGCCGCGACCTGCTGCGCGCGCGGACCGGCGGCGTTGACCAGGGTTCCACAGGCGACCGTCTGACCTGTCGCGAGACGGACTGAAACAACCCGCCCATCGGCGAGATCCAGTCCGGTCACGGCGTTGTCGATGTATTCGACGCCGCTGGCGCGAGCGGCGCGGCGGAAGCCGTTCATCATGCCCATGGAATCGAACCAGCCCTCTTCCCGCGAGCCCCAGGAGCCGCCGCCGAGATCCTCGACATTGAGCCAGGGAAAACGCTCCTTCAGCGGACCTGGCTCGAGGAAGACGGTGTGGGCGCCGAGACTGCGCTGCAGGTCGACGCGCTCGCGCGCCGCGTCCACGCCTTCGGGCGAGCAGCAGTAGAGATAGCCGTGCTCGCGAAAGCCGAGGTCGGGCGCCGGCTCGTCCTTGTAGAAGGGCGCCATGCGCTCCTGGAAGCCGCGGATGATCTCGATGCCGAACTGGCTGATCTTGACGTTGATCGGATTGGAATATTGCTGGCGGATGGCGCTGGTGGAGAGCGCCGTCGAGGAGAATTCGTAGCTCGAGTCGCGCTCGACCACGAGGATCGAGGCGCCATTGCCCAGCGCCTGGGTCAGCCAGTAGGCCGTCGACGAACCGATGACCGCGCCGCCGACGATGACGATGTCGTAGGCGGTGCGCGATGGCGCTTTGTAAGGGGGGATCGCCATGACTTTTCCTAGTGGTTGAACGAGGCGATCAGGGCATCCGAGCCCCGTGCCAGCAGGCTAAGGTCAGAACCGACGGCGACCATGGTGAAGCCATCTGTCAAATAGCGGTCGGCGTCGGCCTTCACCGGCGCCAGGATGCCGCTGGCCTTGCCCGCCGCGGTGGCGGACCTGCGCACGGAGGCGATCGCCTCCTGGACATGGGAGGCATTAGGATTGCCCATCGCGTCCATGTTGGTCGAGAGGTCGCCGGGGCCGACGAAAAGGACGTCCACGCCATCCACGGCTGCGATCGCGGCGGCATTGGCGACGCCGGTTTCGTCCTCGATCTGCACGGCGAGAAGCTGCTGTTCCCGCGCTTTGGCATGATAGCCGGCGATGCGGCCGAAGGCGTTGGCGCGGTGGCCGACCGAAAAACCACGGAAGCCGCCCGGGGCATAGGTCATCGCCGCGACGATGGAACGCGCCTGATCCGCTGTCCGTACGTTCGGGATCATCAGGCTGCGGCCGCCGATATCCATTGCCTGCTTGATCAGGCTGGCGTCGTCGGAGGGTAGCCGCACGACCGCCTCGCTGTCGAAGCCGCCCATCACCTGAAGCTGCGCCATGATGCTGCGCAGATGGTTGGGACTGTGCTCGCCGTCGACCAGGACCCAGCCGGCTCCGGAGCCGGCGACGATCTCGGTGGTGAGGGCGGAAGCCAGCGAGCACCAGATGCCGATATGGGCTCGGCCGGCAGAAATGGCGGCCTTCAGCGAATTGACGCGCTCCTGCATTTGCGATCGTCTCCCATGAGAAGAAGGTGCATTGAAATTTGTATGATGTCCTATATCATACGCCTCGCTTGGGCTGCAAGACGCTTAGACGCCGCACAGGAGTTGGCACATGAAAATTGGCTTTATCGGGCTTGGCGTCATGGGAGCACCGATGGCGCGACATCTCGCCGATGCCGGATACGAGATCGTCACGGTTCTGAACCGCTCTCCTCTCCCGAAAGATCTGCAAGCGTCGGTTGTTGCCTCCCCTGCCGAGGTTGCCCGAGCATCCGAAATCGTCATCACCATGCTGCCCGACACGCCGGACGTGGAGCGCGTCCTGCTCGGACAGAACGGCGCGCTGGAGGGACTGTCGGCCGGCAAGCTGGTCATCGACATGAGCTCGATCAGTCCGATCGCCACGGCGGAATTCGCGGCAAGGATTCGAGAGGCCGGAGCC
Organism: Mesorhizobium sp. M4A.F.Ca.ET.020.02.1.1; assembly: GCF_004022645.1. NCBI lineage: Bacteria > Pseudomonadati > Pseudomonadota > Alphaproteobacteria > Hyphomicrobiales > Phyllobacteriaceae > Mesorhizobium > Mesorhizobium sp. M4A.F.Ca.ET.020.02.1.1. The sequence continues at coordinate 10,864 of NZ_RZOI01000098.1, forward strand.
GGCTATCTCGACGCTCCGGTCTCGGGCGGCGAGGTCGGCGCCAGGGCGGCGAGCCTCACCATCATGGTCGGCGGGCCGGCCGCCGAGTTCGAGCGGGCGCTGCCGATCTTTGAGAAGCTCGGCAAGAACATCACGCTGATCGGCGAACAGAACGGCGCCGGCCAGACCTGCAAGATCGCCAACCAGATCATCGTCGCGCTCAACATCGAGGCGGTGGCCGAGGCGCTGGTCTTCGCCAGCCAGGCCGGCTGCGATCCGGCCAAGGTGCGCGGCGCGCTGATGGGTGGCTTCGCCTCGTCTCGCGTGCTCGAAGTGCATGGCGAGCGCATGATCGCGCGGACTTTCGCGCCGGGCTTCCGCATCCGGCTGCACCAGAAGGATCTCAACCTTGCGCTCGAAAGCGCCCGCGCGCTCGGCGTGGCGCTGCCGAGCACGGCCACGGCGCAACAGCTGATGAATGCCTGCTCGGCCCGGACAGGCGGCGCCGAAGCCGACCACTCGTCCCTCGTCAAGGCGCTCGAGATCCTCAGCGCCCATGAACTGTCAAACGGAAAGGAATGAACCAATGCGCGGTACCGGCAAGGCCGACGTCTTCGTCATGCTGGCCCATCCCGTGGGCCATGCGAAGAGCCCCGGCATGTTCAACGAGATATTCGAGCAGAAAGGGCTCGATAGCCTGATGGTGCCGCTGAGCTGCCGCCCGGAGGATTTCGACACCTTCTGGGCCGGCATAACTGCGGCCGAGAACATTCGCGGCGTGATCATCTCGGTGCCGTACAAGGTCCCGGTCTACCACAAATGCAGTGCTGCTCACGATCGCGCCGCGCGGGTGCAGAGCGCCAATTCCGTGCGCAGGCTGCCGGATGGAAGCTGGTACGCCGAAAATTTCGACGGCGTCGGCTTCATCGACGGGCTGAAGGCAGGCGGGCATCCGATTGCCGGCCGGCGCATACTGCAGGTCGGCGCCGGCGGCGCCGGGGCATCGCTGACCTACTGCCTGGCCGAGGAAGGCGCGGCGGAGATCCGGCTGGCCGACATCGACACGGATCGCGCCGGGAAACTCGCCGCGCTGGTCGGCAGGGCGTTTCCGAACTGCCGCATCGAGGTTGGCGAGCCCGATCCGTCAGGCATGGACATGGCGATCAACGCGACGCCGTCCGGGCTGAAAGCGAGCGATCCGTTGCCGCTGGATGTTAGCAAGCTGACTCCGGAGATGACGGTGGTCGACATTATCATGGAGCCGGCCGAGACGGCGCTGCTCAAGGCGGCGAAGGAGATCGGCTGCCGCATCCAGCCCGGACGCCCGATGATGGATTTCCAGGTGGAAGCCATGGCGGAATTCTTCGATATCGAGCGCAAGGAACGCCATCATGGCTGAGGCTTTGACCGCCGTCATCATCGGCGGCACTTCCGGCATTGGGCGCGCGATCGCCCTGCGCTTCGCCGAGGACAGCTATCAGGTGGTCGTCGCCGGCAGGGACTCCGAACGAGGCAAGGAGACGGCTCTCGCCTGCGAGACGGCGGGCGCGCCGCGTGCCCTGTTTGTCCAGACCGACGTCGGCAATCCCGCCTCCGTCGAGGCGCTGGCGCAAGCCGTCGTGGGGGTGCTCGGCACGCCGCATGTCGTCGTCAACTGCGCCGGCGTCCTGCAGAGCGGCAAGCACGTGCTCGACCAGGACCTGGACGAGGA
>NZ_RZOI01000990.1:0-1760 GCF_004022645.1 Mesorhizobium sp. M4A.F.Ca.ET.020.02.1.1
CGCGAGGTCCTCCGCCGCATCTTCCAACTCGCCCGCCATTTCGCTACCGCCGGGTGCCGCCTTGAAATCCTTGGCGATGCCGCGGCTCGACTTACCCTTGGCGTCGATGCTGCGCAACTCGGCCTTGGCCGACGAGACAACGCGCAACTCGACGCGAACGCCGCCCAGTTCCTCGACACCAAGCCCGCCATCGCCGATGCCGTACTCGGCCATGGCGATTTCCTGCATGTCGTCGCCCGACAGGCCGAGCTTGCTGCCCGCCGCTTCCAGCGCCTTGTCGATCGACTTGATCACCACTTTGTCGTCGATCCTGCGGCGAAGGCGCCCAAGCGCATAGGCCGCGTCCGCGGTGCCCAGCTGGCCGAGCGACCAGACGCAGGCCGCCCCTGTCTTTTGCGAACGCACGGTACGTCCGTGATGCCCTGTCTTGATCAGCGTCGCGCCTGCCAGCGATTCCAGCAGCGGGAGCGCCTTGTCGGCCGGCAGGCGGGACAGGGCCAAGCCAATGCCGCGTGCTACCGCGACATTGTCGGGCGACAATTCGCCGTGCAGTCGGCCAAGATCAAATTGCCAGGGTACATAGTCCCCGGCCGCACGCTGGAACAGCAGGCCCGGTATCGCGCAGATCGCCTTCAGCGCGGACTGCCGCACCGCCGCCTCGTAACCCGCCGACTCCCGTTCCGGCAGCGGTGTCGGAAACACCGATGCATTCTGCGGGCTGAACACCAGGCTGTAGGCTTCGAGGCCGATATAGACGTCGCGCTCGATCTCCGGCAGCGCCAGTTCGCAGAGCGGTTTGAGCCACTGCCTGAAACCGTCGGCCACCGCGTCGTGCCCAAGGGCTGCGATCTTGCGTTCGCAATCCTTCAGCCAGGTCGTCCCCGGCGCGCCATCGCCCGCGGCAACCATTTGGTTGAGCAGGCTGCCGTCAGGGTCCCCGCCGCCGAATTCGAACGCTTCGACCCGCGTGCCGGCCCTCGTGAAGTCCTGCGGCCAACCCCGATCGAAGCTCGGCCCCACGGCGCGCAGCATCGCCATTTGCGCGGCGGTCGCGAGCTGTCGCCATTCGGGTTTTTCCTCGCTCAGCATGCGACTGAGATGGTTGTTGTAGTCCTTGTGAAAACCTTCCTCGCCCTTGGTGTCGCGCGCCCACCAGCCGAACCTGAAGGCGGCACTGCCATCGCCGGAGCCGAAACGGGCGGCGAACGCCTGTCGGTCGGTCAGCCAGTTATGCACCGTCCTGTCGCCGGCGTAGGCGCGGATGTCCTCGAACATCGGCGCCAGTTCCGTCAGCACGTCGTCCCAAAATTCCGCCTTGTCGGACGGCGGCGGCGTGTAGCGCAGGTGGGGAAGTTTTGCCGGCGGATTGGCCCGCATGCGCGCAAAGAAACTGTCCTGCTGGCCGGCCCCGGCAAGCGCCTTCAGCGAAACGATCAGTGGTGGATCGGTCTTTTCCGGTCCGGTCCTGTTTTTGTAGTACTGCGTATCGCAAACCAGCGCGATGAGCCTGGCGGCGTTGGCCCGGTCTTCGGCGCCGAGAGCCTGTCCGTTTTTCACCGTGCGCTCGATCTCGCGGACGATGCCGAGCTTGGGCAATCCGCCCGACCAGCCGATCGTGCCCTTGAGGTGCATGCCGGCCTGGTCGTTCGCGAGCAGCCGAAGCGCGGTGGCGGTTCTCGGCGCGTTCGTCTGGAAGCCGCTGCGCAGGAGATCCCGGCTCAAGCTCTCGCAGAAGCGCGCGAATTTGGGCGGGGTCTTGC
>NZ_RZOI01000991.1:0-1758 GCF_004022645.1 Mesorhizobium sp. M4A.F.Ca.ET.020.02.1.1
GGACCACAGCCATATCTTCGCTGCCGCGGCGCGCGCCATGGGCTTTCCGGCCCGCTATGTCAGCGGCTATCTGATGATGGATGCGGCGGTCCAGCAGGCGGCGAGCCACGCCTGGGCCGAGGCGCATGTCCAAGGCCTCGGCTGGGTTGCTTTCGATGCCGCCAACGGAATCTCCCCCGACGAGCGCTATGTGCGCGTGGCGACCGGGCGCGACTACCGCGACGCCTCACCGGTATCGGGGATTAGGCTGGGACAGGCGCAGGAACAGCTTGCGGTGACTGTCACGGTAGAGCAGTAATTCCAGCGGAATCGCTGCTAAAGAGTACCCATGACCTATTGCGTCGGCCTGAAGATCGATCGCGGGCTCGTGTTCATGTCGGACACGCGCACCAACGCCGGCATGGATTCGATCTCGACCTTCAAGAAGATGCATGTCTGGGAGGAGCCCGGCGAGCGCGTCATTGTGCTGATGTCGGCCGGCAATCTGGCGACCACGCAGGCCGTGGTCAGCCTGCTCGACGAGCGCACCAAGGCAGTGGCGGATCGCCATGCGACGCTGCTCGAGACGCCGTCCATGTACCAGACGGTGCGGCTGGTAGGCGATACGGTCAAGGAGGTCATCGCTCATTCCTCGCCCGCAGGCGACAAGGCCGATTCCTACTTCAACGCCTCCTTCATCCTCGGCGGCCAGATCAAGGGCAGCCCGCCGCGGCTGTTCATGATCTATCCCGAGGGCAATTTCATCGAATCGACCGACGACACGCCGTTCTTCCAGATCGGCGAGACCAAATACGGCAAGCCGATCATCATCCGCGCCTATGAACGCACGATGAGCCTGGCCGAGACGGTGAAGCTGCTTTTGGTGTCCTTCGATTCGACGCTGAAGTCGAACCTGTCGGTCGGCCTGCCGCTCGACCTGCTGTTCTACGAGAAGGACGCCTTCAAGGTCAGCCTCAAGAAGCGCATCGGCCAGGACGATCACTATTACCGCACAATCTCGGACGGCTGGTCGAACGCGCTGAAGACGGCTTTCGCCAGCCTGCCGGATTTTCCGGGGTAGGGCGGCGCGACCTCGCCGAATCATTGCCTTCATATATTTAACATGTTAATCAACACCCGAGCGGTTGCATTTGCCGGCGCGGCGGCCGGCTACTGGGAGGAAACATGGACAATAACGAATTCCGCACTTGGTCTAGGCGTGCCGCCGACTGGGGTGTCGACTACCGCGACACCTTGCGCGAACGGCCGGTGCGCCCAGCGCTTGCCCCTGGCGAGGTTTTCCATGCCATCGAGGTCTCGCCGCCGGAAACCGCGGAACCGATGGACAGGATCTTTGCCGATTTCGAGGAAAAGATCGTGCCCGGCATGACGCATTGGCAGCACCCGCGCTTCTTCGCCTATTTCCCGGCCAATGCCGCCCCAGTCTCGGTGGTTGCCGAGTATCTGGCTTCGGCGATGGCGGCGCAGTGCATGCTGTGGCAGACCTCGCCGGCGGCGACCGAGTTGGAGACCCGTACCGTCGACTGGATGCGCCAGGCGCTCGGCCTGCCCGATGGCTTTTCCGGCGTCATCCAGGATTCGGCTTCGTCGGCAACGCTGGCCGCGGTGCTGACCATGCGCGAGCGGGCGCTCGACTGGCAGGGGAACAAGGAAGGGCTGACAGGGCAGGCGAGGCTTCGCGTCTATTCCTCCGACCAGGTTCACACCTCGATCGATCGCGCCATCTGGGTCGCCGGCATCGGCGAGGAGAACCTCATC
>NZ_RZOI01000992.1:0-1757 GCF_004022645.1 Mesorhizobium sp. M4A.F.Ca.ET.020.02.1.1
AGACCGTGCTTGGCGTTTCGGCCCTGATCAACGGCTCGCAGCAAGCCGTCGAGAGCCGACGGGCAGCGCTCGAGAGCGCGGGGCAGGGGATCGGAACCTCGAAGGACATCAAGGGCTCGATCGACCAGAACACGCAGCTTCAGGTGCAGACCGGCCTTACGCTGAACGAGATGATCGGCACGATGAACGGCGCGGTGCAGTCGCTGCAGGCCGACAACCAGCGCAAGCTCACCGACATCTCCAACACCAGGAAAGCGCTCAGCTACAAATGAGTGCGGTGAAGGTTTCCACCCTCATGTCCATTGTCGCGATCTCGCTCCTCGCTGCCGGCTGCGGCACGCCGAAGGAGAAGACAGCACCCTGCAAGCGGCCGGCCAATCTCACCGGCTACGCTGCCGATCCGCGTGTCGAGTGTGGACCAATGCGATCGATCAATCCGGACCGCGGGGCGGCGCTGGCCGCTATCGATGGCCTGGCCGGACAGGCAGAGTAGGATAAGGCAGTGGAGGATTTCATTGGCGAACTGCTGCAGCGTATCGACGCGTCGGGCCAGAATTTCTCGCAGCGTGCTTACGAAGCACTGAGCGCCAATCTCGAGCCGCTGCTTCGGTTGCTCTTCGTTCTCGTCGTGCTCCTTTACGGAACGCAGCTGTTTCTCGGAACATCCCGGCTGAGTGTTGCCGAGATCATCGGCCGTCTTGCCCGCGTCATCGTCATCTTCATCCTTGTCGGCACCTGGTCCAATTTCGACGCGCTCGTCTATGACTGGCTGACCAAGGTGCCGGAAGCAGCCGGCCGCGCCGTGCTCGCCGCCTCGGGCACTGGCGTGACGGAACCGACCAATGGCCTATCGCAGATCTGGAAGACGGCGAATGTCGCGGCCTCGACTTTTTCCGAACAGGCCGGCTACTTCTCGGTGCTGCCGGCACTGATCGGCATGGTCATCATGGTCTTTGCCGGGCTCTTCGTGGCGATCGCGCTCGGCATCTTGGTGCTTGCCAAGGTGATCCTGTGGGTGCTGCTCGGCACCGCGCCGATCTTCATCTCCTGCATGCTCTTCAATCCGACCCGGAATTACGCCATCGGCTGGCTGAACCAGTCACTGCTTTATGCGCTGATTCCGCTCTTCGTCTATGTCATCGCCGCTTTCCTCATTGCGGCCATGGCGCCCGAGCTCACCAAGATCAACCAGATCTCCGGCAACCGGGAGCTGAAGCTCAGCGACTTCGCCGCCTTCATCATGCTCTGCCTTGCCGGCTCCTTCGTCCTGATCCAGATCCAGGCATTGGCGCAGGGTATTGTCGGCGGTCTGGCGACGCCGATCGGACATCGATCACGCTCCTTCACCGACCGCGGCATCATGCTCGGGCGCATGGCAATCGGCACGTCATCACGGCAGATGCAGGCCGCGGTTCATCGCGTGCAGGCGCAGCTTCACCCGCCGCGCACCATGGCCCGCGAGGCCATGCAGCGCGCCATCACAGCCAACGGGACACCCGGATAGTAGCTTGAGCCCGACCAAATGATTGTCCAAACCAACCTCGACGGAAAGCATGGCAGACAGCACCGACGACAGACTGCGAACATATTTCCAGCAAGGCGATATCTGGGAAGCCGAGATCATCAAGCGGGTGAAGCGCTCCAGCCGCGTCGCCTGGCTCTTCGCTCTGGTGTTTGCCGGCATTGCCGCACTCAGCCTTCTTGCGGTCGTGCTGATGCTGCCGCTCAAGGGCTTCGAGCCATACCTGGTCGAGGTC
>NZ_RZOI01000993.1:0-1756 GCF_004022645.1 Mesorhizobium sp. M4A.F.Ca.ET.020.02.1.1
GGCGCCGCCATAGGTGTTGACGTGGACGACGCCGGCGTTGATGGCGCGCACCATGCGGTGCGCGGTCGACAGGTTCGACGTCCACACGGCGGAGGCGAGACCAAAGACGGTGGCGTTGGCAAGCCGCACCGCCTCCTCCTCGGTTTCGAAGCGCATGACGCTGAGCACCGGCCCGAACACCTCCTCGCGGGCAAGCTGCATCTTCTCGGTCACGTTCTCGAAGATGGTCGGCGCCATGTAGCTGCCGCCGGTCTCCGCCAGGATGCGTTCGCCACCGGTGACGAGACGGGCGCCCTCCTCCGAAGCCTTGGCGACGAAGCCGAGATTCTTGGTCAGCTGCTCGGCGCTCGACACCGCGCCGACGTCGGAGCCGAGATCGAGCGGGTCGCCGACCTTCAGCTTGGTGGTTGCCTTGAGCAGCTCGTCCATGAAGCGGTCATAGACCGAGGCCTGGACCAGCAGCCGCGAGCCGGCAACGCAGACCTGACCGGAATTGCGGAAGATGCCGTTGGCCGAGACGACCGCCGCCTGCTTCAAGTCCGGCGCATCGGCAAAGACGATGTTGGGCGACTTGCCGCCAAGCTCGAGAAAGACGCGCTTCAGATTGGAGCGCGCGGAATATTCGAGCAGGCGACGACCGACAGGCCCGGAGCCGGTGAAGGCGATGGCGTCGACATCCATATGCAGGCCGAGTGCCTCGCCGGCGACCGAACCGCGCCCGGTGACGACGTTGAGGACACCCTCCGGCAACCCAGCCTCGGCGGCAAGTTCCGCCAGCCGCAGTAGCGTCAGCGAGGCGATTTCCGGCGGCTTGACGACGATGGCGTTGCCGGCAGCGAGTGCCGGCGCGATCTTCCAGGCGCCGATCATCAGCGGGAAATTCCACGGCACAATGATGCCGACGACGCCGAGCGGCTCCTTGTGGATGAGGCCGAGCACGTTGTCCGCGGTCGGCGCGATCTCGCCATAGACCTTGTCGATCGCCTCGGCATAGTAACGGATGGTTCCGGCGGCAGACAGCGGCTCGGCCTTGTAGGCCATGCCGATTTCGGTGCCGTTGTCGCGCACGCCGAGCACGGCAAGCTCCAGCGCGTGCTTTTCGACCAGCTCGGCGAATTTCGTCAACACCTTCTTGCGGAAGGCGGGCGCGGCGCGCGACCAGGAGCTCTTCGCGAACGCCTTGCGCGCCGAGGCGACTGCCCGATCGACATCGGCGGCGGCGCCATCAGCGATGCTGGCGAAGGGACGGCCGTCGATCGGCGAGATCACCTCAAGGCTGGCGCCGCTCTCGGCATCCGCATGGGCGCCATCGATGAACAGACGCCGAGCGCCAACCTCCGCCCTGCGCAGCGTGTCGATGGTGTCCTGGTCGATCATTGTCGGTCTGCTCCAAACTCTACGTGAAGTGTCGCCGGCGCGCGGAACTCCCAGCCGCGGAAGATGGGCTCCTTGCCTGGCACCAGTTTCAGGTCCGGAAACCGCTCCAGCAGCAATCTTAGCGCAAGGCACATCTGCTCGCGCGCGAAGAAGCGGCCCGAGCAGAAATGATGACCGAAGCCGAAGGCGGCGTGGTTGCCCTCGTCACGGCGGATGTCGAAGCGGTCGGGATCGGTGAAGCGGCTCTCGTCGCGGCTGGCCGAGGAGACCAGCGCGGCGATCGGCGCGCCGGCCGGAATCGTCGCGCCGCCGATCTCCACGTCGCGGGTCGTTTCGCGCGTCTGCGTCCCGATCGGCGCCACCCAGCGCAGGCCTTCGT
>NZ_RZOI01000994.1:0-1743 GCF_004022645.1 Mesorhizobium sp. M4A.F.Ca.ET.020.02.1.1
CTGATAACCGGCGCGTCGTCGGGCATCGGCAAGGCAACCACCCTGAAGCTGCTAGACGCAGGCTACAGGGTCTATGTCGCCGCTCGTCGCGTCGAACAAATGCACGATCTGGTCAAACGCGGCGCCATCGCCATCGCCCTGGACCTCACAAGGGATGATGAGATCGTGGCTGCGGTCGATCGGATCGTCGCGGAAAGCGGCTCGATCGACGTCCTTATCAACAACGCAGGTTACGGCTCGTATGGCGCGATCGAGGATGTGCCCATCGATGAGGGCCGGCGACAGTTCGAGGTCAACCTCTTCGGTCTTGCCCGGTTGACGCAGCTCGCTCTGCCGACGATGCGCCAGAACAAGTACGGCAAGATCGTCAACATCTCTTCGATCGGCGGCAAGATCTACACACCCTTCGGCGGATGGTATCACGCGACCAAGCATGCACTCGAAGGCTGGTCGGACACGCTCCGGCTGGAAGCCAAAGCCTTCGGGATCGACGTCATCGTCGTTGAGCCGGGCGGCATCAAGACGGAATGGGGACCTATTTCCGCCGAAAATCTGAAGAAGACCTCTGGAACCGGCGCCTACGCGAAAGCCGCCAACAAGACAGCGGCCAGCATGCACGAAGCCTATTCTGGCTCGCGGCTGTCGGCCCCCTCAGTGGTAGGAGTCACGATCCTCAAGGCCATCACTGCCCGCAGGCCGAAGACCCGGTATCATTCAGGTTATATGGCGGGCACCGTCTTGTGGATGCGTCGCTGGCTCAGTGATCGGATGTTCGATCGCATCATCACATCCATGGTCTGATCAGAGAGGCAAATGACTTTGAGCTGGTCTACGATCATCATCGGCCATGGCCCTTTGTTGGGTGATGCGCTGGCGGAAGCCTTCATTGCAGAGGGCTATGACATCGGCCTTGTGGCGCGAAATGCGGCCAGGCTGGACGAGGCGGCCGCCAAGCTCTCCGAGCGAGGCGCAAAGGTTACGACCTATGCCGCCGATGCGGGCGATCATGACGCGCTTTCGGCAGCGCTGGACGCAGCCCGGCGTGATCTGGGCGCTCCGGAAGTCCTGATCTACAACGCGGCGAGTTCGAAGATGCAGGGCGTGCTCGACCTGTCGGCCGAAAGGCTCATCGATGATTTTCGGGCGGGTGTTTCCGGTGCGCTTGTCGCGGCGCGGCATGCCGCGCCGGCCATGATCGAAAGAGGGCGCGGAACGCTTTTGTTCACTGGCGGAATGCTTGCGCTCGCCCCCATGTCGATGTTCGCCTCAATGTCGATCATCAAAGGCGGCATTCGCGCTCTGGCGTTGATGCTCGCTGACGAACTTGCCCCGAAGAACGTCAGGGTCGGAACCGTGACCATCGGCGGTGCGATTGCACGCGGCACCGCTTTCGATCCGTCCATAATCGCGCGAAGTTTCGTGGCGCTTCACAAATCGCCGCCCAGACCCAAGATGGCTGAAATTGTGCTGCGCGGATAGCCGCCCCGCATATCGACCGTTTCGGACTGCTAATCCTGAGAAATCACGTCAGTTCTGTTTCTCTCAGTCGTGCCGACTATCTCCACTGATATCCTCTGAAATCTCCTGCCGCAGCTTCGGGCCCTTGGCGAGCCTGCGTCCCAGAGCAGCGACGAAGGCATCGTAGCGCTCGCTCGCCTGGGCCCGGGCTGCGGCCTGGGCCGGCTCGGGAAGCGGCGGATTGGTGGTCAGCCAGATGCGAACGAAGACGGCGAACATCTCAAC
>NZ_RZOI01000995.1:0-1737 GCF_004022645.1 Mesorhizobium sp. M4A.F.Ca.ET.020.02.1.1
TGTGAGTTCCGAAGTCATCGAGGATGAGCAGTTGCGCGCGGGTGAGTTTGTCGATGAGGCGTGGGAAGCGGCCATCGAGACGAGCGAGCGCCAAATCCTCGAACAGGCGCGGCACGCGCACATAGAGCACGGAATGATCGAGCCGTGCCGCTTGCCGTCCGAAGGCGCAGGCCAGCCACGACTTGCCGGTTCCGGTCTGGCCGGTGACGATCAGGTTCTCATGAGTTTTCAGCCATTTGCCCTGGGCGAGCGCCATGGTGCTGCGCCGGTCGAGTCCGCGCGGCGCGGCAAAGTCGATGTCCTCGATGCAGGCTTCGGGAAAGCGCAGCCTGGCTGAGGCGAGCCGGTTCCGGACGCGCTTGTCGGCCCGCATGGCGACCTCGCGGTCGAGCATCAGGCCGAGCCACTCGTCACGGCTGAGTTCGTTGGCGTTGTTGCGTTCGGCCAGTTCGCGCCAGGCGGCAGCCATGCCGGCCAGACCGAGGGCCTGCATCTGGTCGAGGGTAGGGTTCGTCAGCATTCTTTCTTTTTCCTTCACGGTAATAGGTGGAGCCGCGGATGTTGGCGTCTGGGGTGTCGGCTTTGCCGGTTCTGCGGAGCTGGCCCGGTCGAGGCCGGCTTTGAGGATGGCGGTGACGGAGGAGTAGGCGATCGCGTTGATCAGCAGCGCCCGCTCGCAGGCGGCATCGAGACGCTCCGGCCCATAGCGCGGCGCCAGCGACAGGATGCCCATGGCCGAGCGATATCCCTGTTCCGGATGCGGCCGGTCGCGCATCATGCGCTCGACCAGAATGGCGGCGTTGGGGCCGATCCTGGCCGCCCGGCTGATCAGGCTGGCCGGCGTGGTGTTGGCGTAGCGCTGGTGCGCCTTGGGCATGTGTTCGTTGACGGTGACATGGCCGGAACGCTGTGAGCGACGGACATGGCTGGCGACACGCTGGTGATCGTGGAAGATCTCGACCACTCGATGCGTGAGCCGCACCTCGACGGTGCGCCCGATCAGCCGGTGCGGCACCGAGTAAAAGGTCTTGTCGACCTCGACATGGTAGTCAGGATGGACCTTCGCCGACTTCCACTCGGCGTATTCGAACGGTGCCGCCGGCAGCGGCTTCAAGGCAGCCGCTCGATCTCCCCGAACAGTTCGCGGCGGCTTTGGCCGACATGGCGCATCGGCCGGTTGTTCAGCTCCTCGAGCAGTTCGGCGATCGCCGCGTTGAGCTCGGCGATCGAGAAGAAGGATCGGTTCCTCAGCCGCGCCAGAATCCAGCGCTCGACAATCAGCACCGCGCCTTCGACCTTGCCCTTGTCGCGCGGCTTGCGGCTGCGGGTCGGCAGGATGGTGGTGTCGTAGTGCTCGGCCATCGCGGCAAAGGTCGCGTTCAGCGTCGGCTCGAACCACAGCGTCTTGACGACACCGGCCTTCAGGTTGTCGCAGACGATCGCTCTGGTGACGCCGCCGAAGAAGGCGAGCGCTCGCACCTGGCCCTCGATCCAGTCCGGCAGCTTCTGGCTGGAGCTGGCAAAGGCGAAGGTCAGGTTGGAGGCGCCCAGCACGGCGACAAAAATCTGCGCCGGGTAAATGATGCCGGTCGCCGGATCGATCACCGGCACCGTCTGCCCGGCATAGTCCGTCTGCATCACCGCGCCCGCCGCATGCCGGTTGCGGAATGTCGCGCTCGTCCGGCGCTCGAAAGCGGCGAAGTGCTCGCAGAACCAGGTGTAGCCGTAGCCGTCGGG
>NZ_RZOI01000996.1:0-1737 GCF_004022645.1 Mesorhizobium sp. M4A.F.Ca.ET.020.02.1.1
CCACCAGTCCGGCCGAAACGATCAGCTTGGCGCCGTCCTCGATTGTCATGTCGAGCAGCACGATATCGGATTTCAGCACATACATCAGGAAGCCGGTGGTCGGGTTCGGCGTGCACGGCATGAACACCGCAATCAGCGGGTCGCCTTCCTGGTCGAGCTTCTGGTTGATCTCGGTTTCCTTCTCGCTGGCGACGAAGACCAGCGACCAGATGCCCTTGCGCGGATATTCGACCAGCCCGACCTGGCGGAACATGTCGCCCTTGTTCGAGAGCACCGTTTGGAAAATCTGCTTCAGCGAACCATAGATGCCGCGCACCAGCGGCATGCGGCCAAGCAGCCGCTCGCCGAAATTGACAATGGCGCGGCCGACGATGTTGGCGGTCATGAAGCCGATCAGCGTGATCAGCACCAGCGCAACGATGAGACCGAAGCCGGGAACCGGGAACGGCAGATAGGTGTCCGGGCTGTAGCGCAGCGGGATATAGGGCTTCACCCAGGAATCGACCCAGCGGATGAAGGACCAGGCGATATAGGCGGTAATCGCCAGCGGCGCGCAAACAATGAAGCCCGTCAGGAAATAATTCCTGAGCCGGGTCATGCCTGAGGTCTTCGGGGCGTCGGACATGGATCACCGCAGCGCAGGTTGCGCCGCAACATTAGTGAACCGCGACACGGTTTGGAACTGCGAAGTTTTTAAAGAGCGCCCGCGGCGGAACGGCGCAGATTCAGCTACTCCACCGTCACCGACTTCGCCAGATTGCGCGGCTGGTCGACGTCGGTGCCCATGAACACTGCGGTGAAATAGGCGAGCATCTGGATCGGCAGCGCATAGATGATCGGCGAGATGATCTCCGGCACCTCGGGAAGCACGATTGTCTCCATCGTCTTCACGCTCGCCTGCGCCGCGCCCTTGCTGTCGGTGATCAGGATGATCTTGCCGCCGCGCGCCGCAACTTCCTGCATGTTGGACACCGTCTTTTCGAAGATGCGGTCATGCGGAGCGATGACGATGACTGGCATGTGCTCGTCGATCAGCGCGATCGGTCCATGCTTCAATTCGCCACCGGCATAGCCTTCGGCATGGATATAGGAGATTTCCTTGAGCTTCAGCGCGCCTTCCATGGCCAGCGGGAAGTTGGTGTCGCGGCCGAGGTAGAGCACATCGCTGTAGCGGGACAGCTCGCGCGCGATCCGCTCGATCTGGCTGTCCAGCTTCAGCACCTGGTTGGCGAAGCGGGGCGCCTCTGAAAGCTCGCGCACCAGCACTTTCTCCTCATCGCGCGAGATCGTGCCGCGCGCCACGCCCGCCCGCACTGCGAGCGAAGCCAGCACTGAGAGCTGGCAGGTGAAGGCCTTGGTCGAGGCGACGCCGATCTCAGGCCCGGCCAGTGTCGGCAGGACGACGTCGGACTCGCGCGCCATGGTCGATTCGCGCACATTGACGACCGCGCCGATCTTCATGCCGGCCCGGCGGCAGTAGCGCAGCGAGGCCAGCGTGTCGGCGGTCTCGCCCGACTGCGAGATGAACAAGGCGGCGTCGTTCGACGACAGCGGCATCTCGCGGTAGCGGAATTCCGAGGCGACATCGATGTCGACCGGCAGCCGCGCATAGCGCTCGAACCAGTATTTGCTGATCAGGCCTGCCAGATAGGCGGTGCCGCAGGCCGAGATCGCCAGCCGGCCGATCTTGGCGAAATCGAAGGGCAGCTCGAGCGGCTTCGACATGCCGGAGATGAA
>NZ_RZOI01000997.1:0-1730 GCF_004022645.1 Mesorhizobium sp. M4A.F.Ca.ET.020.02.1.1
CGATCGGCCTCGACCGCCGCGCCGCGCTCTGGGCGGTGCGTGCGCTCGACGGCAAGAGCGCCGCCGAGAAGCTGCCGCTGTTCGACCAGCCGACGGTCCGCCTTCGCGAGCTGGAGCCGGAGACCAGGCTGCCGACAATGCCGCTCGGCGAGCATGTCATCCACGACTACCGCTCGCTCGGCCTGTCGCTGAAGGCGCATCCGGTGGCTTTCCTGCGCGAGCGGCTCGACCGCGCCGGCGTGATCCCCAATGCGCGCCTTCCTGCTGTGCCGGACGGCAGGCGCGTCTCCGTCGCCGGCCTCGTGCTGGTGCGCCAGCGCCCCGGCAAGGGCAACGCGATCTTCCTGACCCTGGAGGACGAGAACTCCGTCGCCAACGTCATTTTCTGGGAAAGGACCTTCACCCGCTTCCGGCCGATCGTCATGGGCGCGCGCTTCGTGCGCGTCACCGGCAAGCTGCAGTCGGAGTCAGGCGTCATCCATATCGTCGCCGAGAAGGTAGAGGACCTGACGCCCTGGCTGACCGTGCTTTTGGAGGAGATGCCGCCGGCTTTGCCAGCCCCTCCGGACATCGCTGTGCTGTCCGGCAAGGCGGAGAGCGTCATGCCCAAGGGTCGGAATTTTCAGTAGGGATCGGCCCCAACGACGTCTTCACGCCAATGCATGTTGAAAACCGTCGAGATTGGCTGAGAAGCAAGGAGCAAAGCGACGCGGCGCGGACCCCAGGATGACGATGGGAGGAAGGGCTTCCGCCAAAGGCTACGCCCCCGCCATTTACGATGGCCCGCTCAGCCGCGGCGGCGACAGCAGATCCTCGGCGGAAATCGTCCGCGCCTCGGAAGGCAGCATGATCGGAATGCCGTCGCGCACCGGATAGGCGAGTTTGGCCACGCGCGAGATCAGCTCGCCACGCTCAGCATCCCAGGTCAGCGGACCCTTGGTCAGCGGGCAGGCCAGCAGCTCCAGGAGCTTCGGATCGACACTGGCCTTCTGTCCGTCACGCCCATCCGCAGCCATCGCACTTTTCCTTGTCCAACTGGTGCTTAAGGGTGTTGAGATTCAGGTCAGGCCGAGTCGAAAATGGCGGCTTCCGAGAACCGGAGCAGAGCGCACTTGAAGTACGTGAGCACCGGAAGCGCAGGAAGCCGCCGTTTGCAGGCCGGCCTCACCTGAATATCGATACACTCTATTGCAGGCTAGAGCCAAAGTCCTCACCCTCGCGCGCCAGCGCCATTTCGGTGATGGCGATCAGCGTTTCGGCGCGCGTCTTCAGGTCCGCCGCCTCGAGCAGCGCCTGTTTCTCGGCAGGGCCATAGGGCGCCATCATCGACAGCGCATTGACCAGCATGGCGTTCTCAGCGCGGCTGACGCTTTCCCAGTCGGCTTCGAGATCGTTGGCCTGTAAATAGGCGCGAAACGCTTTCAGCAGCGACGGCCGGTCGACTTCGGCGCCGGCGCGGTCTTCGTCGAGATCGGCGAGGAAAGGCGCGATCCGGCATAGCCGGAACGGCGTCTTGGTGGCGGCCTCATGCGTGATGCGAAACCGGCAGACGCCTTGCAGCGAGATCAGATAGCGGCCGTCGCCGCTCTCGGCCAGCGAGATGATGCGCCCGGCGCAGCCGACGCTGCACAGTTCCGGCTCGCCGTCGTCGCGCAGCGCGCCGTCGAGGCTGGGCTGGATGATGCCGATCAGTCGCGCACCCCCGACCGCCTCGTCGACCATCTGCAGAT
>NZ_RZOI01000998.1:0-1723 GCF_004022645.1 Mesorhizobium sp. M4A.F.Ca.ET.020.02.1.1
GCGATGGCGTCACCGGCATGGCGCAGTTCTGGAAGATCAAGCTGCCGCTGATCCTGCCGTCTATCGGCATCATCTCGATCCTGACCTTCGTCGGCAATTTCAACGCCTTCGACCTTATCTACACGGCGCAAGGGGCGCTCGCCGGGCCGAACTATTCGACCGACATCCTCGGCACCTTCCTCTACCGCGCCTTCTTCGGCTTCCAGCTGCAGATCGGCGATCCCAACATGGGCGCTGCCATCGCCACGATGATGTTCCTGATCATCCTTGGCGGCGTCTGCGTCTATCTGTTCCTCATCCAGACGCGCCTGCGTCGCTACCAGTTCTGAGGAGGCGAGCCATGAGCACTGCAACCCATTCGCTTCCCCGCACCATCGGTGCCCACGCGGTCCTGTTGACCTATACGGCCATCGCGCTGTTTCCCGTGATCCTGGTGATCATGAATTCGTTCAAATCCCGCGCGGGCATCTTCGGCGCGCCGCTGACGCCGCCGACACCGAAGACCTTCGACCTGATCGGCTATACCACGGTGATCGGCCAGGGTGACTTCATCCACTATTTCCAGAACAGCCTCGTCGTCACTGTCGCCTCGCTGTTCTTCGTGCTTTTGTTCGGCGCCATGGCCGGCTTCGCGCTGTCGGAATACC
Organism: Mesorhizobium sp. M4A.F.Ca.ET.020.02.1.1; assembly: GCF_004022645.1. Lineage (NCBI taxonomy): Bacteria > Pseudomonadati > Pseudomonadota > Alphaproteobacteria > Hyphomicrobiales > Phyllobacteriaceae > Mesorhizobium > Mesorhizobium sp. M4A.F.Ca.ET.020.02.1.1. The sequence continues at coordinate 648 of NZ_RZOI01000998.1, forward strand.
GCTTCCGCGGCAACACGATGATGGGGCTCTATCTCGCGCTCGGCATCATGATCCCCATCCGCCTCGGCACCGTCGCCATCCTGCAGCTGATGGTGGCAAGCGGGCTGGTCAACACGCTGACGGCGCTGATCCTGGTCTACACCGCGCAGGGCCTGCCGCTCGCCATCTTCATCCTGTCGGAATTCATGAAGCAGGTGTCGGACGACCTGAAGAACGCGGGGCGCATCGACGGGCTGTCGGAATACACGATCTTCTTCCGGCTGGTGCTGCCGCTGGTGCGCCCGTCCATGGCGACGGTCGCCGTCTTCACCATGATCCCGATCTGGAACGATCTGTGGTTCCCGCTGATCCTCGCGCCATCTGAAGAGACCAAGACGGTGACGCTCGGCGCGCAGCTCTTTCTCGGCCAGTTCGTCACCAACTGGAACGCGATCCTGGCGGCGCTGTCGTTGGCGATCCTGCCGGTGCTGATCCTCTACGTCATCTTCTCGCGGCAGCTGATCCGCGGCATCACCTCGGGAGCCGTGAAGTGAGTTCGCAAAAACCTCTTCGCGTTGTCGTCGCAGGGCTCGGCAATATGGGCCGCAGCCATGCGCTGGCCTATCACACCAATCCGGGCTTCGAGATCGCCGCACTCGTCAACCGCTCCGACGTGCCGCTGCCGGAAGGGCTCTCGGGCTACGGCATCAGGCGTTCCTTCGAGGACGCGTTGCGTGAGGAGAAGCCTGATGTTGCCGCGATCGCCACCTATTCCGACAGTCATGCCGACTATGCGGTGCGAGCGTTCGAGGCCGGCTGCCATGTCTTTGTCGAAAAGCCGCTGGCAACCACGGTGGCCGACGCCAAACGCGTCGTCGCCGCCGCCAAGGCCAACGGCAGGAAGCTGGTGATCGGCTACATCCTGCGCCACCACCCGTCCTGGGTCAGGCTGATCGCCGAGGCGCGCAAGCTCGGCGGTCCTTACGTGTTCCGCATGAACCTCAACCAGCAATCGTCAGGCCACACCTGGGGCACGCACAAGCAGCTGATGCAGACGACGTCGCCGATCGTCGACTGCGGCGTGCACTATCTCGACG
>NZ_RZOI01000999.1:0-1722 GCF_004022645.1 Mesorhizobium sp. M4A.F.Ca.ET.020.02.1.1
ATCATGAAAAATCTCTTCGGTCAGGACCGCGATCTTGCGGATCGGGAATTCAGGCATGGGCAGTTTCCTTCGCTTTGTGCTTGTTGGGCGCGGCAAGCGCCACCGAACCACTGATGCGGGTCTCGCCGGCAAGGAACAGCGCCGAGGCCGATATCAGGCCGCGCCGGCGAAAATCTTCTGCGACGGCAAGCCCGTTGTCCAGCGCCCGCGCCACTTCGCCCGGCGAAAGCGTCCCGACGCCCTGCGTCACCAGCCGGTCGCCGAGATCGCTGTCAGGCACAATATCGCGAGCATGCACGCGCTCGATCGCACGGTGACCGGGCAGGTCGACGGCATTGGCGATGAGGGTCGCCGCGGCATCGGCTTCGGCGCCGGTGCGCGCCAGTACGGTGACAGCGTCGGCAATTCCCAGCGAAAACGAGCGGCCGCGCCAGCCGCTGGTCGCGACACCGCGTACGCCATCTTCGGCATGAATGGCGATGCGGTCGGCAAGGCCATGCCCGGTGCCGGCTATGGCCAGGGTCATCGACTGCCCCGAGCCGAGATGGAGGGCGCTGTCGCCGCCATTGTTGACATAGGCGCGATCGAGCCTTCGCCCGGCAAGCAGTGCACCAAGCATTTCGTCGGCTACCGAGCCGGCGACGGCCGCCATCGGCGTGATGAACATTTGCGCCAGCGGCGCCACCGCCGCCTCCATGCGGCGCGCGGTCGGCCCGGCAAAGGCGCGAGGGCGCAAGGCGGCCGGGCGGCGCAGCTCCGGAAGCTCCTCAACCAGTTCCGCCAGGATGGTCTGGAACCGCGCGACGGCCTGACTGTAAGCAGCGCGGCATTCGCCCTCCTCGCCAAAGGTCTCGACGACAAGGTCGATCGGCCCATGGTTGAGGTGAAGCCGCCTGCCGTCGGCGAGCCAATGCGCCTGCGGGCCGGTCATCATCCGGCCCCGTTCGCAGCGGCACGCCGCAGCTGCGCCAGCGGCGGCCATGGGTTGTTGACGGCGGCGCCGGCGCCACGGCGCGGATTGAGGTACTCGCCGCCCCTGGCGAGGATGTCCTCGACGCTGCGGATCTCTGCCTCGTAGCCGCCCAGCCTGACATAGTCGTCGCGGCGCAAGGTGAATTCGATCGGCGCCACCAGCGCCGGCGTCGGCACATAGCCGAAGGCACCTTCAGGCACGCGGGTGACGTCGACCATCAGCGTGATGCCGCCGCCCGGCCAGACATAGACCGGCGCGCCGCCCACTGTAACGTAGGTCCTCAGGCCCTGCACCGAGCGGGTGAGGTTGACCGGGTTCTCGGTGACGCCGGCGCGCAGCGAGCCGCCGGCGCCGCCGATGAACAGGACGGTGCAGAGTGCCGGCTCGCAATTGTCCTCGATCAGGCCGACAGATTTCTGCAGCCGCTCGGGGAACGGCTTTTCGACCGGCTTCAACTGATCGTCGAGCTCGTAGTAGGCGAACTGCTCGCCTGTGGTCGAGACCATCAGCAGCGACAGGCCCGGCCGCGCGCCCTTCTTGGCATTCCATTCACCGAGAATCGACAGCGGATCGGAGATGGTGGTGCCGCCCCAGCCGAGGCCTGGCTCCGACACCTTGAAATAGCGACCGGGCGTCGAGCGACGGCCGATGATCTTGATCCCGGTATCCTGCCAGCCCAGCACCTTGCCGGCCTGATGCTCCGAGACGACGCCGGTGATGTGGTCGTCGACTACCACCACCTCGTCGAC
>NZ_RZOI01000099.1:0-12425 GCF_004022645.1 Mesorhizobium sp. M4A.F.Ca.ET.020.02.1.1
TCGCCGACACGCGCCAGATGGCGGCCGATGAAGGCTGGCTCCAGTTTGCGCATGGTGAGACTGGCGATGCCGACATGCCGCCACAGCACCGCGCCGTCGCGGGCAAGCACGGCGGCGCTGTTCAGCTGATGGGTCTTGCCGGACAGGGCGAGGAGATGGCGGCGGGCGCCTTCCATGTCGGCCGGCTTGTGGAACACCTCGTCGCCGAGCGACAGCGTCTGGTCGCAGCCGAGCACCAGCGCGCCGGGCCTGCGCTCGCTGACCTCGGTCGCCTTGGCCTCGGCAAGCACCAGCGCGACGTCCTCCGGCGACACGCCGCTATGCTTGAGCGGCGCCTCGAGCGCGCGCTCATCGACCTCGGCCGGCACCGCCTCGATCTCGACGCCGGCATTGACCAGCATCGCCTTGCGGAACGGGCTGCCGGAGGCGAGGATGATTTTCTCGGTCATTTTGTACTCGGACGCGGACAAGGGACGGTTGGTGTATGCAAAGCCTTGCTATTGTAGAGTTGGCGCCGCCCCTCATTGTCCTGCCGGACATTTCTCCCCGTATAGAGACGGGGGGAAAGGGCCAGCTTCAGCGCAGGCGCTCTTTCCAGCAGCGCTGGCGATTGGCGAAACCATAGACACCAGCGCCCCTCTCCCCGTCCCTATACGGGGAGAGGATGCCGGCAGGCAGGTAAGGGGCGGCGCCGACCTCCGCCAAGGTGACTCGCAAAACTAGCTTCTTTGCTCATCTATCTCGACTTTCCCCGCAGGGCAACGATCGCCGCCGCCGTCTCCTCGATCGAACGACGGGAGACATCGATCATCGGCCAGCCATGCCTTGTGCAGATCTGGCGGGCATAGGCGAGCTCCTCGTTGATCGCGGCGCGGTCGACATAGTCGGACGGCACGTATGTGCTGGTGTTGCCGAGGATGCGGTTCTGGCGGACATGCGAGATGCGCTCGGCGGTGGCGATCAGGCCGACGATCAAGGGCGTCCTGGCGTTGACCAGGCTCTCCGGCACCGGCACGCCGAGCACGATCGGGATGTTGGCGGTCTTGATGCCGCGGTTGGCGAGATAGATGCTGGTCGGCGTCTTGGAGGTGCGCGAAATGCCGATCAGCACGATGTCGGCATCGTCCATGTTGGCGGGCAGCTGTCCGTCATCATGCTCCATGGTGAAGTTCAGCGCATCGATGCGGCGAAAATATTCGGCGTCGAGCACGTGCTGGGCGCCGACGCGGCGGCCGGCCGGCGTACCGAGATAGGACTGGAAGACGGCAAGCACCGGCTCGAGCACCGAGACGCAAGGCAGGCCCATCGCCGCGCAGCGCTCATCGATGCCGCGCGCGAGCTTCTGGTCGACGACGGTGTAGAGGATGATGCCGGGTTCTTCCTCGATATCCTCGAACACCTTGGCCACCTGCTTTTCGGTGCGGATCAGCGGGTAGATGTGCTCGATGGCGCGCGCGTCCTTGTATTGCGCGGAGGCGGCGCGGCCGGCCGCCAGCAGCGTCTCGCCGGTGGCGTCGGAAATCAGGTGCAGGTGAAAGAAGCTCTGGGGTTTGTTCACAGGCGCGGGTTCCAGGCTGTGGGCAGTTGTGGACAAGATCGGACAAAGACGCGAAGGGGGCGAGAGCGACTGTATCAGATGGTGGGTTGTCCACAATTCGCCCTGCTGTAGGCTTTGTCGGGGCGCTGGGGACAAAACTGGGGATCAACTTTTCTTGGCCGATTTCATCCACAGCCCGAAATTTGGGAGCGAAAGGCCAAGCTGCTGACTCGGAAGGAGAATTCCGGTTGTTCCCCAAAACCCTCCAAATCGCGATCGGGACCGCGCGACAATATGCTGACTGGCCTTTTCGGGCGGCAGGCTGGACAGGTCGCAACCACCACAACCAACAGACTCTTAGAATCAGAAGACTCTTTTAAAATAGATATTTGATTTAAGAGGACCCTTGAGAGGCGACGCTGAATGCCTGGAAAACGGATCATGCTGGACGTTTTGAGGGGCGAGCCTGTCTTTCCTCCGCCCATCTGGATGATGCGCCAGGCCGGCCGCTATCTGCCGGAGTATAGAGAGACCCGGAAGCGCGCCGGCTCCTTCCTCGATCTATGCTACGATCCGGACCTTGCGGTGGAAGTGACGCTGCAGCCGATCGAGCGCTTCGGCTTCGATGCCTCGATCCTGTTCTCCGACATCCTTGTGGTGCCCAACGCGCTCGGCCGAGACGTCCGCTTCGAAGAGGGCCGCGGGCCGATGCTGACGCCGATCTCGGCTTCGGAGATTGCGGGCCTCACCGGCGATTTGTTTCACGTGAATCTCGAACCGGTTTACGAGACCGTCCGCCGGTTGCGCGCCAAACTGCCTGACGAGACGACGCTGATCGGCTTCTGCGGCGCGCCGTGGACGGTGGCGACCTATATGATCGCAGGCCAGGGCACGCCGGACCAGGCGCCGGCGCGGCTTTTCGCCTATCGCGAGCCGGAGGCCTTCGCGCGGCTGTTGAAAGTGCTGGCCGATCATTCGGCCGCTTATCTCATCCGCCAGATCGAAGCCGGCGCCGATGTGGTGCAGATCTTCGATTCCTGGTCCGGTGTTTTGGACGAGCCTTCCTTCCAGGCTTTCTGCGTCGAGCCGGTGGCCGAGATCGCGCGGCAAGTGAAGGCGGTCCACCCGAATGTTCCGGTCATCGGTTTTCCGAAGGGCGCCGGCGAGCGCTACCGCGACTATCGCTCCAAGACCGGCATCACCGGCCTCGGCCTCGACTGGACGGTGCCGCTCTCGATGGCGAAGGAATTGCAGCTTGGCGGCGCCGTGCAGGGCAATCTCGATCCGCTCCGGCTGGTGGCCGGCGGCAAGGCGCTGGCCGACGGCGTGGACGCGATCCTGAGGACGCTGGGCGGCGGGCCGCTGATCTTCAACCTCGGACACGGCATCACGCCGGAGACGCCGATCGCGCATGTCGAGGCGATGGTGAAACAGGTGCGGAGCGCGACGCGCTGATGGCTGACAATACCAACAGCACCGGCCAGGCGATGAAGCGCATGGTGATCGGCATCGCCGCTCTGGTCGTCGCGACTGCGCTGCTTTACTTCGTGGCGTCCGACGGCTTCTACCTGTGGGCCAAGGCCATCCATGTCATCGCCGTCATCTCGTGGATGGCCGGCATGCTCTATCTGCCCCGGCTCTTCGTCTATCATGCCGATGCCGAGAAGGGATCGGCGCAGTCGGAAACCTTCAAGGTTATGGAGCGCCGGCTGCTCAGAGCCATCATCAATCCGGCGATGATCGCGACCTGGGTGTTCGGGCTCTGGCTGGCCTGGAAGGGCTTTGCCTTCCATGGCGGTTGGCTGCACGCCAAGATAGCGCTGGTGCTCGTATTGTCGGGGCTGCATGGCTATCTCGCCGGCGCGGTGCGGAAATTCGCCGAGGACAAGAATGAAAAGCCGGCGCGCCACTGGCGGATCGTCAACGAGATCCCCACATTGCTGCTGATCGTCATCGTCATCCTGGTCGTCGTGAAGCCGTTCTGAGGCTTCCCGCGACGGCGCAAAAGGCGGCTTGCTCTTTCAGACGAGCGACGATAAAAGACGGGTCTTCCTTCCCGTCATGCGCCGCCCCATTTTTTCGCTTTCGGCCGCGCCCGGCATTTGTCGCATCCAGCCGATTTTTCTCCCCAAAGCCTACCCAGAGTCCATCTAATGCAAGAAATGAAACTCACCGAGTTCAAGAACAAGAAGCCGCCAGAGCTGATCGCTTATGCCGAATCGCTCGAGGTGGAGAACGCCAGCGTGATGCGCAAGCAGGAGCTGATGTTCGCGATCCTGAAGAAACTCGCCGCCCAGGACATCGAGATCATCGGCGACGGCGTGGTCGAGGTGCTGCAGGATGGCTTCGGCTTCCTGCGCTCGGCCAATGCAAACTACCTGCCAGGTCCCGACGACATCTACATCTCGCCGTCGCAGATCCGCCGCTTTTCGCTCAAGACCGGCGATACGGTCGAAGGACCGATCCGCAGCCCGAAAGAGGGCGAGCGCTATTTCGCGCTGCTCAAGGTCAATACCATCAATTTCGACGATCCCGAAAAGATCCGGCACAAGATCCACTTCGACAATCTGACGCCGCTTTATCCAACCAAGCGGCTGAAGATGGAGGTCGACAATCCGACCTCGAAGGACATCTCGCCGCGCGTGATCGACCTGGTGGCGCCGATCGGCAAGGGCCAGCGCGCGCTGATCAACGCGCAGCCGCGCACCGGTAAAACGGTGCTGATGCAAAACATCGCCCACTCGATCACCGCCAACCATCCGGAATGCTATCTGATCGTGCTTTTGATCGACGAGCGGCCGGAAGAAGTGACCGACATGCAGCGCTCGGTGAAGGGCGAGGTGATCTCCTCGACCTTCGATGAGCCGGCCGCCCGCCACGTCCAGGTCGCCGAAATGGTGATCGAGAAGGCGAAGCGCCTGGTCGAGCATGGCCGCGACGTGGTCATCCTGCTTGATTCGATCACCCGCCTCGGCCGCGCCTACAACACCGTCGTGCCGTCCTCCGGCAAGGTGCTCACCGGCGGTGTCGACGCCAATGCGCTGCAGCGCCCGAAGCGCTTCTTCGGTGCCGCCCGTAACATCGAGGAAGGCGGCTCGCTGACCATTATCGCTACCGCGCTGATTGATACCGGCAGCCGCATGGACGAAGTGATCTTCGAAGAGTTCAAGGGCACCGGCAACTGCGAAATCCAGCTCGACCGCAAGGTGGCCGACAAGCGCATCTATCCCGCCATGGACATCCTCAAGTCCGGAACCCGCAAGGAAGACTTGCTGGTGCCGCGCGCGGATCTGCAGAAGATCTTCGTGCTGCGTCGCATCCTGGCGCCGATGGGAACGACCGACGCGATCGAGTTCCTCATCGACAAGCTGAAGCAGACCAAGACCAACGCCGACTTCTTCGATTCGATGAATACGTAGTCGGGATACAAGGCGAGGCGGGGAACTTCCCCTCGCCTTCTCGATCGTTGGCAAGCCAATCGCAGAGGTCAGAGCCGCCCCTCATTGCCCGGCCGGGCATTTCTCCCCGTGAACGGGGAGAAAGAGGCTGGCCGCAACGCCGGCACTCTTCTTGCCACGATGGCGATTGACGAAATCGGCAGCGACAGCGCCCTTCTCCCCGTTTACGGGGAGAAGATGGCGGCAGCCAGATGAGGGGCAGCGCCAACGCTCGAAGAGGGGGTTGGGGTTACGTGCCTGTTCCTCGCCGCAACAGCTTCCCCAACTCGTCCGCATCGGTAACCACTGGCAGGCAAACCTGCCCGGTGCACAGCCAGGCGCCCTGCTTGTCGGTCGGCGGCACCACCCCACCCGGCAAGCTCGGTCGATTCGCTTCCGTACCGACCGCAACGACGATATCCACCCGGCGCGGGTCGGGATTCCGATTCGCAACCGGAACGAGGCTTGGACTCTCTAGATTGTCGATCAGCACCAGCTTCAACGGCTCGAGCGCCAGCGCGCAGGCATTGACGATGCCAGCCTGGCCATAGGCCTGTTGCGCGGCGCGGCCCATGGCATGCTCGGCCGTCGTCCAGGCCTTTTGCTCCATGTCGAAATCGCCGGTGACTAATGCCAATCGCACCAGCGCCTCGATGATCTGGGCGGAGGCGGACGGGATTGCCTCGTCGACATCGCCGCGGATGCGGATCGGAACATCAGCACTGTCGGACGCGGTCAGATAATAGCCGGTCTTGTTGCCATCCTGGTGCCAATGATCGAGCTGTCCGATGAAATGCCTGGCGCGATCGACATAGGCCGTCTCGCCGGTGGCCTCGAAGAGTGCGATGGCGGCGTTTGTCATGGCGGCATAGTCGCTCGACAAGGCCGGGAACAGTTTCCTGGCGCCTAGCATGGAATGCGGCAGGCGGCCGTCATGGCTCGCTTCGACGATGTGGGCGAAGGCCCGCGCGGCGGCCTCGATCCAGTCGGGTCGCTGCAGGGCACGGCCGGCGTCGGCAAGCGCGGCGATCATCAGGCCGTTCCAGTCGGTCAGCGCCTTGCCGTCGCGGCCGGGCCTGACGCGCCGTTCCCTGGCGGCCAGGAGCTTCTGCTTCAACGGCAGGAACAAGGCTTGGTCGACGATGCTTTGCTTTTGCTGGCCGGCGGTTTGGCGGATGATCGGCTTGCCTTCCCAGCCATGCGGGCTAGCGAGGCCGAAGTATTTGAAAAACAAGGCCGAATCGTCGCCAAGCACGGCTTCGACCTCGTCGCGGTTCCAGGTGTAGAACAGCCCCTCCTCGCCGTCGCTGTCGGCATCGAGGCTGGCGGCGAAGCCGCCGCCATCGACCAGCATCTCGCGCAGCAGCCAGGCGGCCGTCTCTTCGATTCGTATCCGGAATAAATTATTGCCGGTGGCGGCAAACGCCCAATTGCACATGCGCAGGAGCTGGGCGTTGTCATAGAGCATCTTCTCGAAATGCGGCACCAGCCATTCGGCATCGGTCGAGTAGCGGCTCAATCCACCGCCGATGTGATCGTAGATGCCGCCGGCCAGCATTTTCTCCAGGCTGAGCAGGACAGCGTCGCGATGCGAGGCAACCCCGTCGCGCAGCCACGACAGCCAGAGCGTCTGCATGAATGGCGCGTTGGGGAATTTCGGCGCGCCGCGCAAGCCGCCCAGATCGCGGTCGATCATGCCGTCGATGCGGCCGGCAAGATCGCTGAGCGTGTCCCGATCGAGCACCGCCTTGCCATGGCTTCCCGCCAGCCGCGCCTCGACATGGCTGGTCAGGCCGTCGGCGCTTTTGCCAAGGCTCTCCTGCTTCTCCCGCCACGCCTTGTCGACCGCTTCCATGACCTGGATGAAGCCTGGCCGGCCGTAGCGGGCCTCGCGCGGAAAATAGGTGCCGCCCCAGAACGGCTTGCCTTCGGGCGTCAGGAACATGGTCAACGGCCAGCCGCCCTGCTCGCCCATGGCATGCAGTGCCGCCATATAGATCTGGTCGATGTCCGGCCGCTCCTCGCGATCGACCTTGATATTGATGAACAGCCGGTTCATGACGGCGGCAACGGCGTCGTTCTCGAAGCTTTCATGCGCCATGACATGGCACCAGTGGCAGGCGGCGTAGCCGATCGACAGCAGGATCGGCCGTCCGAGTTCCCTGGCTTCGGCGAGCGCCGCGGGCGACCAGCCCCGCCAATGCACCGGATTGTCGCTGTGCTGATGCAGATAGGGGCTGGCCTCTTCGGCCAGCAGGTTTTGCGCGGGCAAGGTCACGACGGCAAACTCGGTTAACGATGTTGCGCGGGAAGCTAGGGCGGTTCGGTAGAGCGGGCAAATGATTTTGAGCGATTCGATTGTTGCCTTGTCGAGCGGACGCTTGCCGGCCGGCATCGCCGTCATCCGAATTTCCGGTCCGAAGACTCGATTCGTGGTCGAAACGATTGCCGGATCAGTGGTTAAGGAGCGTCGTGCGGTCTATCGCAAGCTGACAGCGGCGGATGGATCGGTGATCGACCGGGGTTTGGTTCTCTTCTTGCCGGGCCCCGGCAGTTTTACCGGCGAGGACATTGCCGAGTTCCAGGTTCATGGCGGCCGCGCCGTGGCGGCCAAGATGCTGGAGACCATCACGGGCTTTGACGGCGTCAGGCACGCAGAGCCCGGCGAATTCACGCGCCGCGCCTTTCTCAACGGCAGGCTCGATCTGGTCGAGACCGAAGCGCTGGCCGATCTCGTCAATGCCGAGACCGAGGCGCAGCGGCGCTTTGCCGTGCGCAATGCCGAAGGGACGCAAAGCGAGCTTTACGCCGAATGGCGGCGGCGGCTCATCCATGCGCGGGCGATGATCGAGGCCGAGATCGACTTTGCCGACGAGGAGGACGTGCTGGGTTCCGTTTCGGACACGGTCTGGTCGGATGTGCGGGCGATGATCGGCGAGATCGATCGCCATGTCGACGGCTTCCGCGCCGCCGAGGTCATCCGCGACGGGTTCGAGGTCGTTATTCTCGGCGCGCCAAACGCCGGGAAATCCAGCCTGTTCAACGCGCTCGCTCGGCGTGAGGCCGCGATCGTGACCGACGAACCCGGCACCACGCGCGATCTGCTCGAAGTGGTGCTTGACCTTGAAGGGATGCGAGTCCGCGTCATCGATACGGCCGGTTTAAGGGAGGCGTCCGGTAAGGTCGAGGCGATCGGCATTGAGAAAGCGCGCGCGAAGGCGGGTGGTGCAGATCTGCTGCTGCTGCTCGAGGATATGGCGGCGCCCGTCGACGCCGGCGCGGTGCCGTCCGATGCGCCTCTGCTGAGGATCGGGACAAAGGCGGACCTTGTTGCGGACGGGCCGGCTTTTGACCGCTCGAAGCTTTATGACGCGGTGATCTCGACCAAGGATGGCACCGGACTGGCGGAGCTGCTAGCCGAGGTCGGGCGTCGCGCTGCAGCGGCTGCCGGGGAGATCGGCGACGTCCTGCCATCGCGCTTGCGCCATGTCGAATTGCTCAAGGAGACAAACTTCCACCTGGGAGCGGCGCTGTCGGTACAGCGAGGCCAAGAACTGCGCGCCGAGGAGCTACGCCTGGCGGCGGATCGGCTCGGGCGAATCACCGGTGCGGTCGACGTTGAGGACCTGCTCGACGTGATCTTCTCACAATTCTGCATCGGCAAATGACTCACGTGAAACATTGTCGGGGGTAGGCGGATAGCGCGATTCACGTGAAACACCGGGCTTCCAGACGACAGGCATTGTTTCACGTGAAACGAGACCGCTCCTACGTTCTTGACAGCGGAGCCCCGCAGGGACATGTCTCCGTCATCCTCAGTCTTTGGAATTGAAAAGATGAACGATCACTATGATGTGGTTGTGGTAGGCGGCGGCCATGCCGGTTGCGAGGCGGCCAGCGCCGCGGCACGCGCCGGCGCCAGGACGGCGCTGGTGACGCTGCGTTTCGACACGATCGGCGTCATGTCCTGCAACCCGGCGATCGGCGGCCTCGGCAAGGGCCATCTGGTGCGCGAGATCGACGCGATGGATGGTCTGATGGGCCGGATCGCCGATGCGGCCGGCATCCAGTTCCGCTTGCTCAATCGCCGCAAGGGGCCGGCCGTACGCGGCCCGCGCACGCAGGCCGATCGCAAGCTTTATCGCCTCGCCATGCAGGAAGCGATTCGGCAGGAGGACAATCTCGAGGTGATCGAAGGCGAAGTTCTCGACTTTGAAATCGTGGAGGGGCAGATCGCGGCCGTTCGGATGTCGGGCGATCGCCGCCTGGCTTGCGGCGCGGTGGTGCTGACCACCGGGACCTTCCTGCGCGGCTTGATCCATATCGGTGAGAAGAAGGTCGTCGCCGGCCGCATGAACGAGCAAGCGAGTCTTGGCCTGTCGGCAACGATGGGCCGTGCGGGGTTCAGGCTCGGGCGCCTGAAGACCGGAACACCCCCTCGCCTCGACGGTCGGACCATCGACTGGGCGTCGCTGGAAAGCCAGGCGGCGGACGAGTATCCGGTGCCGTTCTCGCTGCTGACCGACACGATCCGGAACCCGCAGATCCATTGCGGCATCACGCGCACGACGCCGGAGACGCACGAGCTGATCCGCGCCAATCTCTGCCGCTCGGCCATGTATTCCGGCTCGATCGAAGGGGTGGGGCCGCGCTATTGCCCGTCGATCGAGGACAAGATCGTCAAGTTCGGCGACCGTGAAGGCCACCAGATCTTCCTCGAGCCGGAAGGCCTCGACGACGACACCGTCTATCCGAATGGCATCTCGACCTCGTTGCCGGAGGACGTCCAGCTCGACATTTTGAAGACGATTCCGGGGCTGGAGCGGGCAACCATGCTGCAGCCGGGTTATGCCATCGAGTACGACCATGTCGATCCACGCGAATTGCTGCAGACGTTGGAGACGAAGCGGGTCGGCGGCCTGTTCCTCGCCGGACAGATCAATGGCACGACCGGCTACGAAGAGGCCGGAGCGCAAGGGCTGCTCGCCGGTCTGAACGCAGCGCGCAAGGCCTCCGATAGCGAGCAGATCGTGCTCAGTCGCACCGAAGCCTATATCGGCGTCATGGTCGACGACCTCACCAGCCGCGGCATCGCCGAGCCCTATCGGATGTTCACCTCGCGCGCCGAGTTCCGCCTGTCGCTCAGGGCCGACAATGCCGATGAGCGGTTGACGCCGATGGCGGATCGGCTGGGGATCGCCTCGGCGGAACGGATGCGGCGCTTCAACGCGATGAACGAAGATCTTGCAAAGGCGCGGGTACTGGCATTGAGCGTGCTGTTCACCCCCAATGAGGCGGCGCGCCATGGGCTGGAGATCAACAGGGATGGCGTGCGCCGCTCGGCCTATGAATTGCTCGCCTACCCCGGTGTCGATCTGGCTTGGCTGGCCCGCGTCGAACCGCGCTTCGCCTCAATCGGTGCCAAGACGGCCGAGTGCCTCGAAACGGAAGCGAAATATTCAGTCTATCTCGACCGCCAGCAAGCCGATGTCGCGCAAATCCGGCATGAGGAAGGCCGAGTGATCCCGGCATCGCTCGATTTCACCGATGTCCCCGGCCTTTCCAATGAGCTGAAGCAGAAGATGAAAACGCGGCAGCCGCGCTCCATCGCCGATGCGCAGCGCATGGAAGGGATGACGCCGGCGGCACTCGCAATCATCGTTGCCCATGTTCGCAACGCCGAGGCAGCCGCTCAGAGGCATGTCGCGTGAGCTCTGCCGCATGGGAGAGCCTGGAAAAGGCCGCGGGCCCGGTTTCACGTGAAACATTCGAGCGTCTGGTTGCGTTCGAACAGGTCTTCCTGAAATGGAACCGCAGCATCAATCTTGCCGCGCCGTCGACGCTGGACGATGTCTGGCGCCGGCACATACTGGATAGCGCGCAACTCGCTCGAATCGAGCCAAAGGCCAGGCGCTGGGTGGACCTCGGCTCGGGCGGTGGCTTTCCCGGCCTGGTGCTTGGTTTCCTGCTTGCCGAGCGCGAGGGGGCCTCGATCGATCTGGTCGAAAGCAACCGCAAGAAGGCCTCGTTCCTGCAAGCCGTCATTGGCCAGTTCGACCTGCCGGCGCGTGTCGTAGCGCGGCGCATCGACGACAGCTATTCGCTTGTTCCGGAACCGGAAATCGTCACCGCGCGGGCGCTTGCGGCGCTGCCGGCCTTGCTTGATCTTGCGGCGCCGTGGCTGACCAAGGGTGCGCGCGCGCTCTTCCACAAAGGCCGGGATTACCGCGCCGAAGTGGAAGAAAGCACTCACCGCTGGGCCTTCGATCTGGTAGAACATCCAAGCATGACCGACCCTCACGGCGTCATCCTGGAAATCACCAATCTGCGCCCGGCGAAACCGCAATGAATCACTGGCATCGACCCATGAAAACTGGACCGCGTATTATCACCGTCGCCAACCAGAAAGGCGGCGTCGGCAAGACGACGACGGCGATCAACCTGGCGACGGCGCTGGCCGCCATCGGCGAACAGGTGCTGATCGTCGACCTCGACCCGCAAGGCAATGCCAGCACGGGATTGGGCATCGACCGCAAGGATCGCACGGTGTCGTCCTATGACGTGCTGACCGGCGAGCTCGAGCTGGAAGCGGCCGCCGTGCCGACGGCGGTGCCCGGTCTATCCATCGTGCCGTCGACACTCGACCTGCTCGGCATCGAGATGGAGATCGCCTCGGCGCCGGACCGGGTGCTGCGGTTGCGCAACGCGCTGCGCGCCGCGGCCGAGCGTTCGGCGCCGTTCGGCTATGTGCTGATCGACTGCCCGCCGTCGCTCAACCTCTTGACCTTGAATTCAATGGCCGCGGCCGATTCCGTTCTCGTGCCGCTGCAGTGCGAGTTCTTCGCGCTGGAGGGTCTCAGCCAATTGCTCGAGACGGTCGAGCAGGTGCGGCATACGATCAATCCGGATCTCACCATCCAGGGCATCGTGCTCACCATGTACGACGGCCGCAACAATCTCGCCAACCAGGTGGTGCAGGACGTGCGCACCCACATGGGCGACAAGGTCTACGAGACGATCATCCCGCGCAATGTCCGCGTTTCCGAGGCGCCATCCTACGGCAAGCCGGCGATCCTCTACGACCTCAAATGCTCGGGCAGCCAGGCCTATCTGCAGCTCGCCTCGGAAGTGATCCGCCGCGAGCGCAAATTGCGCGCCGCCTGATAGCGGCCAAGCCCCGATTCGATACCGAAACGATCTGGACAGATTATGAGTGAAGACCTTTCAAGAAAGAGACTCGGCCGTGGCCTTGCGGCGCTGATCGGCGAGATCGATCGTCCCGCAGTCCCGGAAAAGCAGAGCATGGCGGCCGACGGCAAGGTGCCGATCGAATTCGTCAGCCCCAATCCGAAGAATCCGCGCCGGCATTTCGGCGATGCCGAGCTCACCGATCTGGCGCAGTCGATCCGCGAGCACGGCGTGGTGCAGCCGGTGGTGGCGCGGCCGTCGCC
>NZ_RZOI01000009.1:0-28274 GCF_004022645.1 Mesorhizobium sp. M4A.F.Ca.ET.020.02.1.1
CACCGCCGCCGCCCGCCACGACGCCGCCACCGGCCGCGCCGCCCGCGCCCTTGGTCTGGGCCTGGGCCTGATCCTGGGCCTTGTTCGCTTCCGCGTTAAGCTCGCTCTGGCGGCTCGGAGCGGGCATGCCGGCGTGCGCCAGCCACATTGCAACCGCCTTGGCTTCCACGTCGGCGACGCGCCTGGACCAGCCGCGTTTAAACGTCTTCCAGATTTTCAGCCCTTGCATGAAGCTGAGACGCCGGGCGCATAGCTTCTGGATCGTCTGTTTGCCGCCCGTAAGGATGACGGCCTTGAGCGTTCCCGGCCCCACATGACCATCGACCCCCGCCCTGACGACACGTTGCAAATCCTTCACCGCTCGCGACGGCCCGGAGTTGATGCCATAATCTAGCGTCGCCATGTCGACGCCAAACGGCAGATCGTCGCCGGCTATCTTGTCCCAGAAGTCGACGGCATAGATATGCTCGACATCAGACTTGGATATGTTGCGCAGCTGCGTTTTCGTCGCGCCGGGCTTGAACTCCCGGAACTTGCCGATCGTGATCCCCTTCATGGTCGCGCCGCCTGGGTCTTTCTTGTTGTCGGACCAATCGCCCTCATAGACCAGTGACACGCCGAGACACGCGGCGAAATTTCCCTTTGCCATAGTGGTAATCCCCGTGGGTGTGAAGCCCGACAACCATCCCCGGCAATAGTTGGCGGCATCGAACACCCCGCGCGGAACTCCTTGCCAATCACCTCCTGAGAGATTGGTTGAAAATGGCCGTCATCGTCCGAGGGGATCGGCGTCGGGCCGCGTTTGGGGTTTGGGCTTCATGTACCCGACGAAATGAGGCAAAGCAGGGTGACGGGGCCGCGACCGGAATGAGCCGGTTCGCGGCTCTTTCATTTCACCAGCCGGCCATCTTTTCATCCGGTTCGAGTTGCAGCGTCTTCGGATTGCTGTACAGGGTCCGGTCCTCGCCGTTCGCCCGATCGCGCTTGGCTTGCCAGCCGAGCTTTTTCATGATCCTGCCGACGCGGTTCGAATGCTTCCAATCGGCATCCCTTTTCTGAATGCCCAGGTGTTCGAAGATATCCCATTGCGAAACACTCGATCGTGTCTTGAGGAACGGCGCAATCTGATCGACCCACACGTCAACGTCGGTGCGCTTTTCCTGTTCGGCCTCGACCGACTTTAGCTCCTCCTCCTGGACCCACCACGGACGGCCGGCCTTGAGCAGAGCCACGGCCTCAGCCCACAGTTGATCGCGGTCGCGGGCGATTGCGTCGATGTCGATCTTGCGCACCTCCAGCGGCCAGAACCGGCGCGCGCCAGTCGGGTCGCGCAGATATGCGTTGCCCTCAGGATTGATCGTGCCGTTGAGCACGACGCGGCGCGGAGCCTCGATCACCGATCGGCCATACGGCGGGCGAAAGCGATCGGTCTGGCGCGTGAGGAACTTCTTGACGGCGTTGGTTTCCGCCGCCGAGAACCGATGCATTTCGGCGACCTCCAGGCCCCAGACGCCTTGCAGTTCCATCATCGCGTCTTTCGAGCCGATGTCGGAAAGCTCATCGGTAAAGAACTCGTCGCCGAACAGGACGCGCAGCGCCGTCGACTTGCGCGCGCCTTGCGGCCCTTCCAGGATCGGCATCGTGTCGACCTTGCAGCCGGGGTTGAGGCCGCGCGCGACGCTGGAGATAAGCCAGCGCTCGCTCACGACCGGCGCATAGTCGTCGCCGACGCATCCGAGGTAATCGCCCGCGAAGCTCTTGACGCGGGGCTTGCCGTCCCACTCCAGCCCGTCGAGATATTCGCGCAGCCGATCGAAGCTCGCCCGCTCTGCCACGGTCTGGATCACGGCGGCGATATTCGACGCTTTCGGCGTCATGTATTTCGCCTCAAGCCACATGACCGCCTCGCTATAGTCGCGATCCTGGAGCGTGCGCGGTTCCCACGACGCGCCGGCATCCGCCCAGGGCGGGCGACGCTGGAGCATGACGCGCAGCTTGAAGGCGTCGAAGGCGAACACGCCGGCCATGTCTGGATGGTTCTCCAGGAACAGCGCCCAATTCTTGGTGACGCCCGGCTTGAGCTTGCCCTCATCGTTGGTGATCAGTTCGAATTGCCAACTGTCATCGGCCTTGACCGTCTTGCGCGTGTGCAGCTGAGTGACGGTCGCGCTTTCGGGCTTGGCCTGTTCGGTCGTGCGCGCCTGAGGGACGGGCGAGGAGGCACCGGCAGGCTGTTGGGGAGCGGGCGCGGGAGAAACGCGCTCAGCGGCCTCGCTTGCCGGTTTCTGTTGCGGCGGCGACCACGGGCGAGCAGTCGACCGCATGAACGCGTCAAGCTGATCCTTCGACCAACCGTCATCGATCGCGTCCGCGCAGTCCCAGCCCTTTTTAGGGGCCTTGCCGTCCTGCCAATCTTGGAATGAATAGGACATCAGGCGGCTTGCTTGGCTTCGATCCAGATGAGGCGGCGACCGCTCGACCCACGGCCCATCATGCCGTCAATCGTCAGGCCGTACGGTTTCAGCTTTTTGCGCAGCCGCCCGACCGTAACGCCGATGACTTCCTTAGCGAACAGCGGCCCGCCGTTCGGATCGTCGGCGTAGAGAAGATACGCAATCTGATCGGCCTCGACATAGCGGCCGAAGCGGCGGCGGAAGATTTCGAAAAGCCGATGCTCGAAACTGGACAGCCGCGCCGCCCTAGCAATCGCTTCCGGGTCTTTCAGTTCGGGATCAAACCCGCAGCAAACACACGCGCTCAAGCGATCCTCCCGACGATTTTGATTGAGCATCCTTGGCGATGGTTGATCGCGGCGATTTCGTCGGCCGTGCGCCGGCCGGGATCGTCGTCGTCGTGCCAGATCACCAGCGAGCGGCCGGCGAGCGGCGACCAATCCGCGTGATTGATCCCGTAGGTTCCGCCCGGCCAGGACAGGACGTTGCGCCCGCTCGCGCGAGCGAGCTTGTCGCGGCACTTCTCGCCTTCAACGATGACGACTTGCCCGTCCCGCAAAAACTCGAGCCCGTAGAGCGGGCGCGGCTTGGGGAACGGGAAGCGCGACCAGCACTCTTTGCCGTTCGGCAGGCGAACCCACATCACCATAGGGGTTTCCTTGCCGCCGTCTGGCAGATCGTGGCGAAGCACGTAGCCGACAAGCGAGCCATCGGCGCGGCGGTATGGGAAGATCATCGACGGGACGAACGAGCCCCATTCGCGATCGGTGCCGCCGCGCTTGGGATTGTAGATCGTGACCTTGCGGCCGGCGACGATCTCACCGGCAGGATCGAGCGGCACGATCCCCGCGTAAATGTCGCGCGCCTCGACCTTGCGCGGCGCGATGTTCGGGCCGGCCGAGCCGCCGCCGAGAATGCGGATCGCTTCCTTAAGGTCGACGCCCTTGATCTCTTGAACGAAGTCCATGACATCGCCGCGTTTGCCGCAGCCGAAGCACTGGAAACGCTGGACGTGATCCTTGCCAGTGAAGATCGTAAACGACGGCGTGTCTTCGGCATGGAACGGGCAGCACGCAACCCACTCGTCGCCGTCCGCCTCCAGCGTGACCCCGAAACTCTCAGCCGTGGCGGGCAGGGAAACATCGCGCCGCAGGCGCTCGACATCGTTAGCCATGTGAAATCCGCCGCTGATTTGCTTGTTGCGATAATCACAACATGTAGAGCAAATCGCAAGGGGCATTCCGCGCGATTTGCATAAATCTTTATGGGCCGATCAGCGCCAAAGGATTTGGTCCAAGTCCGCTTCCGTGCGCGCGATGCCTGCCCGTCCGCCAGCATCATTGACGGCATCGATCCAGGCGATTTGTTCCGTCGTCGGTCGCGCGTTTTCCTTCACCTCGACCTGGGCATAAACGGCCATGGTTGAGCCGATCATGTCTAGCGTGACCTCGACCGGAACCCAGCCGCCTAGGTCCGACATTCCAGGCACGCCGGCATGGAACGGCCGAGCGTTGCGGATCACGATGTCGTGCGGCCCGAGGTGCTTGATGCCTGGGCCTCGCTCGATCTTGTTCCCGATCCAGGCCATGCCGACTTGCTGCCGAAAGAGCCGCGCCCCGAGAGAGGACGCGACCTTTTGCAGCCGGCGCATGAGATCGCCCTCAGCCATTGCGGCTCGCCCTGTAGTCGGAGACCATGGCAAGCTTCTTCTCGCCCCAGGCGACGAGATCGGCGTTCCCGATCTCCTTTCCCTTCGCAATCATCAGCTTGGCCGTGTGCTCCATCGGCCCAACGCGATCGGTCTCAATTGCGCCATGCTTCACGGCCTGGGCGCGCTTGCTCTGGGCAATGTCGAAGTGAACCCAGGACGCTCGCTTGTGCTTTCCGAAAGAGAGCGTCGGGTGTCCCTGTATCCACTTCCGTTGAACGCCGATCTTGTCGACCATCGCCAAAAGCTCATCGTCGCTGTCCGCCCACATGTGGCACATGATCATGTTGCCGAAGGGCGCTTGCATGTCGTCAACGTAGACGGCCATCGGTCAGACCTCAGAACGGAATTTCGTCGTCAAGCTCGCGCGACTGTTGCCGCTGCTCACCGCCGCGCTGGCGCGAGAAGCTTTCGCGACTGTCGCCCTGCCCTTGGTCTCGCCCGCGATCCTGGGATTGCCGCACCGTGCCGCCCGACTTGTCGGCATAGTTCCCGCCGCTCTTGTTGCCCGGCCGATCGGCGTTGCCGTTCGGATCACGATCGCCACCGCCGCTCGCGCGATCGAGCATCAGCAGCTTGGCATCGAACCCGGTCAAAACGATCTCGGTCGAATAGCGCTCGATCCCGTCTTTCTCCCATTTGCGCGTCTGCAACTCGCCCTCGACATAGAGCTTCTGCCCCTTGCGAACGTATTGCTCGATCACACCGCAAAGGCCCTCGCTAAAGACAACGATCCGATGCCATTCGGTTCGCTCCTTCTTCTCGCCCGTGTTCTTATCCTTCCAGCTTTCGCTTGTGGCGAGCGACAGGTTGGCGACGATGCCGCCATTGTTGAGCTTGTTGATTTCGGGGTCTTGCCCGACATGCCCGATGAGCATGACCTTGTTCAATGAGCCGGCCATTTAGTGAACTCCCATGATGAGGCGATATCCTTGGCGATAGCCCACGTTTTCAACGGTGATACCGGACCCGGCCAAGCGAGCCCGAAGATGGCAGAGCGCCACCTTGAAAGCGGCATACATGCGCGTTGGCGACGGCCCGCCATCGGGATCGTCGGCGTACATCGCATCGAAAATCCGTTCGGTCATGACGGGCATCCCCTTGCCCTTCCAGACCGCGCCGAGAATGCGGGCCTCCAGAGGCGTGACCTTGTAGCGGTCAACCACGATATCCAGGGTTGGAACCGCCACCGCCTGCTTGCAGCAAGGGCAGTTGATAGGGGCGAGCACTAGCCCGCGCTTGTCCGACTGGATCGAAGGCGCGGCGCGCTCCAAACCAGCCAACGCGTCATCCTGGGCGCTAGCCAGGAAGTTGCGAACGGTGTCCCTGACAACGGCCGACTTCGGCGCGGTGCCGCTCATGGACCGAAAGCCTTGCGATTGTTTAAGTCCCATAGTCCCCGTACCTTTCCGCCGTTTTTGCCTGCCTCGCCGTGAAGATGTGCGCCGCCCATTTGGCTGGCGACTTGTAGCCGCGCGCCGTCGCGAGATTGATCAGATCGTCAAGCGTCTGCGCCCTGCCCTGCTCTTGCTTGCGAGCGCGGCGGACGGCTTCCTGATCGACTTCCTCAAGCTCGCCGTCGACCTCGCCGATCGCGCGCCCGCCGCCGATCGCCTCGCGCTTCTTGACCGGATAGACGAAACCGCAGTCCGGGCATTTCGGCGCGGGATCGTGCGAGCAAAAGCACCGCTCGCACGTCAGAACCATTTCCTCGCGCGCCGCTTTCTTGCGCCCTTCAAGCGACCACTCGCGTTCCTCATCGGGCAGGCCCAGGCGAGCGAACCCGCCGACGAGATCGAGCAGGACATGCGGCACGCCGGTTCCGTCTTGCCGCAGCCCGCGCCCGTGCTTCTGGAGGTGGCGCGCCAGCGATTGCGTCGGCGAGTTGTCAAGCACGGCCTCGATCGTAACGGGCCGGTCGACCTGGGCGGCGAGATCGAAGCCCTCGCAAAACAGTTGGCAATTGATGATCAGATCAATTTGCCGGTCGGCGAAGCCTTCGAACGCAACCCTGCGATCGGGCTGGGGCGTGTTGCCGTCGAGCGCCACGGCCATGATACCGTTCGCGCGGAACTCCTCAGCCAGCCGTTCGGCGCTGGCGACCGATGGCGCGAACGCGATCGTGCGCTTGCCCGAGGCGTACTTGCGCCAATGCTTCACGGCGTTCGACAGAACCGCCTTGCCCGACATCAACTCGTCAAGCTCGGATGCGACATACTCGCCGCCGCGCGAATGCAGCCCGCTCAGATCGAGACCGGCAGGAGAGAAAGCCCGATATTTCGAGAGGTGGCCTTGCTCGATCAGCCACCGGACGGACGGACCCATGACCATCGTATCCCAGACATCGCCCAGCGGCTTGCCGTCCAGGCGCTCGGGCGAGCCCGTCAGGCCGATCAGGCGCGCGCCTTCTTCCTTGTAGTGGTTGGCGACCAGCGCCCAGCCCGAGGCCGCGCTTAGGTGTGCTTCATCGACCAGGACGTAATGAGCGGGGATTTTGCCCAGCCGGTTTTTCAGCGTCGCGATCGAGGCAATGAAGCACCGATGATAGGGGTTATAGTGATAGCCGGCCGCGATGTAGGAAAACGGGATATCGAACTTTTCGAATGTCTTCGCGGTTTGCGTGATCAGGTCGACGCGGTGAACGCAGAAGATGACGCGCTTGCCCGCCGCGAGGATCATCTTGATCAGCGCCGCCGCGAGCACGGTTTTACCGAACCCGGTAGGCGCGAAGGTCAAGACCGACGCCGACGAGCGCAGCGCGACGCGGAGCTTTGTCCGCACGTCTTCCTGATCAGGGCGCAGGACGATCATTCAGGTCGCACCGCGGGCAACGGATGATCGGCGCGCTCGAACAGCCGGCAGGCGGATGCATCGTGCGGGATTAGCCGGTTCGCCTTGTTCAGGATCGGCCGGGTGCAAAGCGCCTTCTTGAGCGCGTTCGGGCTGGCCTTGTGGCGCTTGCTGAAATAGCCCGGAGGCGACGGAAGCTTGCCCCCCCCTGTGGCGGCTTTCCACTTATGCCAGAACACGCATTCGCGGCACGTCGCGCCTTGCGGCCCCGTCCCCGCGATGTGCGCTTGACCGAGATAGGTTGCCCGGATCGCAGCATCATGCGCGCCGGCCGTCAGATTTGCCCCAAACTCCAGATGCTCAGGCATGTCACTTTCCCCGGATCACTAAGCGTTTAATCTCAGCCTCAAAGGGCGCGATACGACGCAACCGACCGGCGAGCATGAGCAATTCCTCAGCCTCGTTCCGCGTGATTGTCAGGTGCGTTTCGGCGGCAAGCTCGCCGCCTTTCATCGTGCAATGCAGCAACAGCGCATCAACCAAGTCCCCTTGCTGCGCGAGGGACATGGACGAGCCCGCATAGTTCATTGGACGGGCGTCAGATCGGCGGCGGTGATTGCGATATTGAGCTTGCTCGCCGCCGACAGGATCAACTCCTGATCCTTGCCGTTGATCAGCCCTTTTTCGTCGCTAAGAGCGCGACTGATCTTTGAACGATGACGGCCAAGCTCGCGCGCGAACTGCGCGGGAGACATGCCGAACTTCTCATGCACTTTCTGCCAAGGGGTTTTGCCCAGGTCCGCCAACGGTCGCTCTCCTCGCGATGCATCTTTCGCAACAATATGTTGTGATTTTCACATCGTCAAGCGACATCAACCGGGCCTTAACCAAAATCTCGGGATTAACCAAGCTGCACCAATCCGCGAGCGCTACCTTGCCGTGCTTGCGGTTTGTTGCGAAAGATGCAACAGATTAGAAGCGGCGGGATTTTCGAATCGCGCAACAGAGTGAAGTGCATGCAAAACACCATGGAGAGACCGGCTATCGATAAGCAGTGGTTCATCGATAAGCTGGCAGAGACGGGAAAGTCCGTGCGCGGCCTTGCCCGTCATCTGGGGGTTGATGCGTCCGCCGTTTCGCGGATGCTGTCAGGCAGTCGTAAAATGAAGATGACGGAAGCCGGGGACATCGCGTCCTTCCTGGGTGTTCCCGTCAGTGAGGTGTTGGTTCACTCAGGGGTTTCCGTTTCCCTGGAACCGCGCCCAAGCGAAATGCTCCTCGCCGCGACCATTGACGAGCGCGGCGTTGTCGATGAGCTACCCGAGCCGAAGCCGCTACCGCCCGCCGTGATCGAAAGGGCGCGCGCGACGATAACGATCCAGGGAGACGAGCCGATTGTTGGCGCGCAGATACGGGCCTTGAAAGGTCCGCTTTCCGTCATGGACGACGCCGTTGTGCTTTACCGCTATCCGGCCGGCGTCGACCCGGCAGCGATCGGGCTCCTGTCAATCTGCCGGTCCCGCGACGGCGAACAGTTCCTTGGCAAGATCGAGCGCGCCAGGAAGACCGGCGAGGCGCGCGTGACATGTGCTAACGGCGATGTCCGCGACGTGAGCCTTGACGCGGCGACGCCCGTCCTTGCCGTGATCCCATAGAAAAAGCCCGCTTGCGGCGGGCTTCTCTTTCTGGCGCTAGGGACCGGGCCTAAGCGAACGATCGCCCAGGATCGAAATAGCCGGCCGTGTAGCAGTCGTGCTTGAGCGCGCGTGCCATGTAGGCGCGCATCCGGCTCAGCACGCCCGGCGCGTCGCGCACGGCGCGGCGCATGCCCTCCAGCGCGAGCGAGGTTTTTGCGTCGATCGGCACCGCGAAAAAGCAGCGCTCGATCGCGCGAAGGATCGACGCGAACGAGATGAAGCCGAATAGTCGATGATAGCGCATTGTCTTTCCCTTTCTCCCATGGTGAACCCCTGGGTGAAGGCACCTTGAGCGCGAGACGGTTGAGATCGCGAACACCGGAAAAGAAGACGCCCGGTCGCGGGGAGGTAGCGCGCCGGGCGTAAGGTGGGTCGCAAGGGGAGGATGCAGCGACTGTTGCGAAATATGCACGGCGTTGCGTTTCCGTCAACAACAAAATTCTGGAATCCAGAAATTCAGCCACTTGACTGTTGCGGCCTGTTGCGATTAGCGTTGCGCCAATCACAACACACAACCGCAAAGGAGCAACAGCAGTGAACCAGCACGTCAACATTCCGAAGGGCTTCAAGCCCGGCATCTATCAGGGCGTGCCGAACGAGAGCTATCACGGCGGGCCGGGCATTTCCAAATCCGGGCTCTGGACGATCGAGACGCAATCGCCCGCTCACTACAAGTTTGGCGAGCGCGAGGCCTCTAAGCATTTCGATTTCGGCGAGGCTTGCCACTTCGCGGTTCTCCAGCCCGAGCTTTTCGATAAGCGCGTCGTTCGCGGCCCCGACGATCGGCGCGGCAACAAGTGGAAGGACTTGGCGGAAGCCTGCGCGATCGACGGCAAGCTGTTGCTCACGTCGGGCGACCATGACGGCGTTTGCGCGATCCGCGACGCGGTGCACGCTGACGAACGGATCAATTCGATCATCACGGGCGGCAAGCCCGAGATCGAGGCATCCGGCTACTGGATCGACCAGGAAACCGGCGTCATCTGCCGTTGCCGCCCCGACCTTTACCGCGCCGACCTGGGCGGCGTGCTCGATGTGAAGTCGGCGCGATCGGCGCACCCCGACGTGTTCGCCCGCGCCGTCATCAACTACGGCTATCACTCCCAGGAAGCCCACTATTCGGACGGCTGGCGTATCCTGGGCCGCACGGTCGATTGGTTCGCCTTTCTCGTTTTCGAGAAGGAGCCGCCTTACGCCTTCGCGGTCTACGAGCTTCCGCCGTCGATCGTGGAAGAAGGCCGCGTGATCATGCGCAAGGCGCTCAACACCTACGCCGAATGCGTGAAGGCCAACCATTGGCCCGCATACGGTGAAGGCGTCCAGGAGCTTTCATTCAAGCGCTGGGCCTACCGCCTCACGGCAGCGCCCGAGTTCGAAGACGAGCCGGCATGACCTGGAGCCTTGCCGATCGCACCCGGAAATTCTGGTGCGCGGCTTACTTCTACCGCCGCGCCGATCCGGCCAGAGATCGAGCCGTCGCCGTCAAGGCGCTGGCGCAAGTCACCGCAACCGCAAGCGGCACGGTCCAGGATCGCGCCGCCAACCTCCTGAGAGAGATCAATGACACAGACCGTCGTAGTTGATCGCAAGCCGCTAGCGTTGCGCGATCACCTCGCCAAGGCCCAGCCGGAATTTGCGAAGGCCCTGCCGACCTACATCAAGCCCGAGCGCTTCACGCGCACCGCTCAAAGCGCCCTCACCTTCACTCGCAATATCGAGAAGGTGAAGAACCCGCAATCGCTTCTGTCCGCGTGCATGAAAGCGGCGGCGGATGGCCTGATCCTGGACGGTCGCGAGGCCGCGCTTGTTGTCGACTACAACGGCGAGGTCCAATACCGCCCCATGATGCGCGGGCTTCTCAAGCTCGCTTACAACAGCGGCCAGATCAAAAGCCTTGTGGTCGAAGCCGCCCGCGACGGCGACGACTTCGATTATGAGCCGACGCGCCACGAACAGCCGATCATTCACAAGATCAATCTCAAGGGCGAGCGCGGCGAACCCTTCGCCCTCTATGCCCTCGCCGTTTTGAAGGACGGCGGCATTGTGCATGAGGTGATGACCGTCGCAGACGTGAACCGCATCCGCGACCGCGCAGACGCCTACAAGGCTTTCAAGGCAGGCAAGATCAAGTCGACGCCCTGGGCGACCGACTGGAGCGAAATGGCACGCAAGACGGTGTTCCGCCGCCTGTCGAAGTATCTGCCGTCGAGCAGCGACCGCGACGCATTTATCCAGGCTGTCGAGCGGATCGATGAGGATTACACGTTCGACATCGACCACGATCCGGCCGGCAACGAGAACCGCCCGGCCGCGCCGGCCGCGAAGAAGCGCGGCGGCGCAGCTGCGGCGCTCAAGGACGTGACGCCTAAGCAGGAACCGGCAAAGGGCAAGGCACAGGCCAAGCCCCAGCCCGCCCAGGACGAGGATCCGGCCGACTACGATCCCGAGACCGGCGAAGTCCTGGACTATGACGGCCCGGATCAGCGGCCAGGGGATGACATATGAGCGCGACGATCCCCGGATTTTCGCGCGTCGAAATCCGCACGCGCGGGAAGGGCGATCTTGCTCTTGCCGCCGCCGAACTCACCCGCCTAGCCGGCGAACTCCAGACCATCGCCGGCCAGGACCATGACGACGAAACCGCGACGATCTTGGCCCACCACAAAATCAAGGCCACGTCGCAAATGCTGAGAGGAAAGTGATGATCGAACTACAGGACGGCAAGACCTATCGCAGCCGGGGCGGGAACAAGATCGGCCCGGTGCGGCTCGGCCCGGATCAGACATACTATTTCCTAGGCCGGTATTACCAGGGCGACGGTCACTACAACGCCGATCGCGAGCCGAGCCCGAACGATCTTGTGGCGGAATGGGAAGAAATTGTTTTGCCGATAGAGCAGCCGGCCGAACACGTCATGCAGTTTTTCGCCTTCGACCATCTGCCGCCGACGCTGAAAGAAATCAGCAAGCCGTTCGGCCGCATGGCCGAGGACATCGTTCGCACCCTGCCCCGCAACCAACAGCGCACCATGGCGCTCAACAAGCTCCTGGAGGCCAAGGACGCCGCCGTCCGCGCCTACATCGCCAAGTAGTCAACCCAGCCACAGAAAGGCACACAGCAAAATGTTCGATACCCTCAGTCCCCATGACGGCCCCGTTGTCGCCGGCCTGGAGCAGTTCGAAACGGTCTATGCAAAAGATCAGCCGCAGTATCGCCCGCTTCGGACCTTGCCGGGCCGCAAAGGGAACAGTGCAATTGCGCGCTTCTCTTTGACCGACGCGCAGCGGAAGGCCGTCGCCGAGGGCGCAGATATCTATCTTGAATTGCTGCATTTCCGTGGCCCGCTCGCGCCCAGCCTCCTCATGGTTATGAGCGAGCCACCGGACACCAACGATTTCCGCTCATGGTGGCGGGTGCAGACAGACGGACCTTACCCGACTTTCTAGCCGGGCAGCACATTACCACCCACGCCAGCAACGGAGATTTCCAAATGGCAAACCAGACTGGAATTGCAATCGTGATCAAGGCTTTTCTGCCGACCAGCAAGAGCCTGGATGAACAGTTCGCCGCGCTCAGCATCGTGAAGACGGCGCACGAAACCAGCGACTATTCCGCGCTCCTGAAAGCCGCCTCGATCGAGGAGGTGAAGACCGAGCAGAAGACGCGACGGATCGAGGATCAGCCTCAGACCCAGACCGCGCCGACGACCACGGCCGAGACCACCCAGGCCAGCGACAAGCAGGAGCCCGGCGACACGCCCGCTGACGATCCCCAGGCGAGCGCCGCCCACGATCCCGAGGCCGACGTTCCGGCTTTCTTGAAGAAGGACAAAAAGTCGAAAGCCGCATAATAGGTGTTGCGATAATCGCAACATGTTGCTATCAAGGGCCACGATCCGTCAAGGTTCGTGGCCTTTCTATTGGAGCGCTGAATGACCTATCCAGTTGAACGCATGGGCAAATGCCATAGGCACGGCGAGACAACTTTCCGTAGAGCAGGGAAGCAGGCCAATGGTTCGCCTATGTACAAATGCCCGATGTGCAAGAACGCTAGGGCAAGAGCCTACAACAAGCGCAATCCGCAAGCAGGCAAAAAGACGAACGCACGCAGACTAGCTAAGCGCGTTCAGATCGTTGCCTTGTTCGGGGGCGAGTGTATCCGCTGCGGATACAGCAAGAGTACCGCCGCGCTCCACTTTCACCATAGAGACGGCGCAATGAAGTCCTTCCAGATCGCATGCCGCGAAATGTGGAGACCTCATGCCGACATCGTGGCAGAGGCGTCGAAGTGCGATCTAATCTGCGCCAACTGCCATTGCGAACTTCATTTCGCTGACGGCACGATGGGGCCTAAGAAGCGTTTAAACGCGTTGTCAGAAACGCATCAGGAGCGCAACACATGACCACCGCCCACAAAGGATGCCTGGAGTGTGGCAAGCTCTGGAATGATCGCAAGCCGGGCCGCGAGTTCTGTTGCTCCTCATGCCGCCTCGCCTTCAACAATCGACGCATGAAGCGCGGCGCGGAAATGTATGATCTCTTTCGCGCCATGCGCCGCGAGCGCGATCAAGCCAAGCTGCTTGGCCTATGGGCTGAAATGTGCCGCCTCGAATTGCGCTGGCAGCAAGAGGACGACGCGCAGCGGCCGGGCCGGCGCTCATACATGCCGCCGAGGAAGGCGCTCACGAACTTGCGCGAGACGGGCCGGTTGCCGATCGGCGATGTCGTCGCAAAGAGCTATAGGGCGGGCCGCTGATATGGCGTTCAATTCCGACACATACCACGCGAACAAGTATCGCAGGATCGCCTTTGAGGAGATCGCCCAGGCCAAGGACATCAAGCGCCGGGCCGCGATCGGACAAGCCTACGATTGGGAAGTTCGGCGCATTCCCTCCCTGGTTAGCAACGCGCGCACGTCACTGCGCCTTAGCCGCCTCTACCGGGAATGCGCCAAGCTCAAGCTCTAATGCCAGCACCCTTGCGCCACGCCATAGCGGTTATGCCCGGCGATCCCCTGCCCGGCTCCAGCATCGTTGCCGGCGAGGTAAACCGCCGTCGCCGGCTTAACGGGGATTTTGCTCCAGCCCGCGCAATTGCTCGCAGTCGTCGGGCAACCCGCCAAGCTCAATGCAAAGATCGGCAGCATCCATATTGCGAACTTTCGCATCGACATCAGTCCTCTTTTTGTAAGCCTTCACCGTGTCAGCCAGGACGGCAACGCGAGCGTCAGAGCGGCCCTTGGCATATCCGCCGAGGAAAAGCCCCACACAGATCAGCGTCGCCGCCCCGAGCTTCCAGAGCAGCGCGTTCACCTCTGGGCCTCATCGTCATCGGGCAGCACGGCGGCGCGCGGGCGCATCCATATGTTGACCAGCAGAACGAACAGCGTGAAGTACGGCAGATACTTGGGCGGGATCACGTCGCCCCAATAGACGCCGCCAAGCTGATTGAGGATTTCCGGCAGGCCGACAGCGAGGCCGGCGACGGCGTTGAAAATCCAGGTGCGCCAGCGGCGCAAGGTCTTGATCATGGAAGTGGTCTCCGGTTGAAAGCGCGAGACCGTGCGCCTGGGACAGTTGCCGCCGAAACTCAGTTGATCTTGAGCCAGTGGCGGATAGCCGTCGCCGCCGTGTCGCTCGCCCACATGAGGGCCGCGCCGACCGATAGCCCGCCCAGCGCCAGGAGCCCGGCGATCCCGATGCCGAGCATCTTCATGCGCTTCCACTCCTCAAGCGACGGGTTGACCGCCTCCTTGAGGGACTTCACCTCATTGCGAACCTGGGCGGTAATCTCGCCGTCGACCGCGACATCAGTTCGAACCTTGGAGATTTCTTCGGCCTGCTGATCAAGCCGGCGATGGATCGTGGCGCGACTTTCGTGCGCCATGCTCTTTTCCTCCTGGAAGTCGCGCCGCAATGCGTCGACACCGCCTTTAAGCTCGCCGAGAGCTAAGAAGATATCGTCCAGAGAAGCCAAAGCCAGAACCTCGCGCCGCAGTTTCGGAACGCTTACAGCCGAAAGGTTGACCAGCTAAACGCCGATCCCCTATATGAACCACCAACAAGAGGCCAAGTAATGACTATAGTTCGCATCATCGCCGAATCGATCTTTCTCGCTATCGTCATCGCCTTCGCCGCGATCGTCTGGGTAATGACGATCGCGCCGACCAGGGCGTTCAAAGCCCTGGAGTTGCGCCTCTTGTTCCGTGGCGATACGGCGGCGCGCAACAAAGCCCTGTGGTGAACTAGCTCCAAGGCCCATTCTTGACCATCGCCCCGGCTCCAACCGGCTTGATGTTAAAGAACGAATTCCGCTTGATCGTCGGCGCGCCGCCAGGAGCGGCCGAATACTGGAATTGCGGGATCACGGTTCCGGCCGCGTTGACCCGCATTTCGCCCTTGAGCTTGACAGATATGTACTCCGTGGCCGACGTGTTCGCAGCAGTCAGCACCGTCGCAGTGGCGGCGGTTGCGTGTAGGGATTGCTGGTTCGCCAGAACGTTGCCAGTCGGGTTGACGATCTCAGCCAGATAGTCGATCGAGGTGAACGTAGCCGTGCCGCCGAACAGGGTCGCGAAGGTGTGCGACGTGGTGCCCGCAGCCCTGGAAATCATGTACTGCGCTTCGAACTCGTAAGTGGTTCCGGCCAGCAGCGTGATCGTATCCTCAGTAGCAGCGAAGACGTTTTGTGCCGTGGCGACATCAGCGCCCGCCCGATCGGCCGAGAGAACGGAACGATAGCCTGTATCAAAGTCGCCCGTGACGATGGTTCCGCTACCACCGTACTTTGTCGCCGCCGAGGTCTTGGGCGGGTTCATGAGCCGCAAGGTGTTCGTCGCCCCGACGACGAGGAATTCCGCGTCTCCCGTCGCGTCGGCATCGATGCTGAGGCTGTCATAGTCAACGACCGTGACAAGATTGCCAACGCCGCCGTCGATGTAGATGGCCGACGAATTGCTCCGGATGGCGCTCAGCCTGCTAAAGAACGCGCGGCCATTGTTGCCAAAGAACCGCATGCTCTGCGTTGGGCCTGAGGTCATGCCGGCCTGGATGAACCTATTGAACGACAGGTCCACGTTGTCACCCGTGACGAGCAGGCCCGTGGTGCACCCGTCCGTGTACATCGTGTCGCACCCCAGATAGTTGCACGACCCGCCCGGCATCGCGCCAACGACGGCCTGTTGGTAGACGCCCATGCCAAGCTGATATCCGTAGGCGAACATGCGCCCAAGATCGAGATTGTCGCACCGGCCGAAGTTGAAGGCCGTAGCGTTGGCCTGCATGTCGGCCGTAACGTTGGCGTCAAACGACCAGAACGGCCACAGGTGAATGGCGTCAAAGAAGCAACCGTCATAGACATTCGTGGCGTCGATGCCCTTGCGGAATGGCTGTCCCTTGAGGTTGCGCAAAGTCACGCGTCCAGCGCCGCGAGAGGTGGCCGCATCGCCCACGATCTGGAGCATGTTGGTCGGATTGAGGAACATGCAGTCTTCAACGGCGACATCGTAGCACCCGATGATTTGCACATCGTAGCCGTGGGCCGTTGGTGCCCAGCCAACCCCGAGCGCGGGCTGAGTGCGCTTGAAGTTCACGCCCTTCATGCTCCGCGCCGACGAGCCCGCGCCGTCCGAAATGCTCTCGGAGGTGGTCTTGAAGCCGATGCCCGTATGCGCGATGTGGAAACGCGCGAACGCGCCGTTCAACTCGCGCCCGGCTTGGCCGGGGCCTTTAATGTGGCAGGCGGCCGGCCATGTCATCTGCGATCCCAACGCAATCGTTCCTGCCGGAACGTTAAGGGCGTTGCCGGTTCCTGCCACAGCATTCATTGCCGCCTGCATGAGGGTCGCATTGTCATTGACCCCGGTCAGATCGAGGCCGTTCCAATCGCGCAGATCGCAATAGTCCTGCATCTTGGAGCGCTCGGAACGAATGGCCGGCGTCGGGAACTGGCCGACGAACAGGCCGCTATCGTAGACCCACGCGCCGCTTGCACCCGTGGGCGCACTGGCCGGCGCGATATAGGTGTACTGATTGGGATCGGCCGTGACCTGGGCGGAAAGGTTGGCGCTGCTCCAGTTGAGCCGCCCGTTGCGCAGGCCCGCATTCCAGATGATCGCGCCCTTGTTGTCCTTGGTGATGTCAAGAGCCTGGACCGCAGCAACGTCGGCGCAGAGGACCGGGATCGCGAGGAAGTTGCGAACGTCCGCCTTCGCCTTGGCCAGATAGCCGGTGCCGGCTGGATTGGCCACAAGCATGGTGTCGGCGACGATCGCCGGCAGATTGATGGACGCAGCGCTTGCCGCCGCCGCAGCCGCCGATCCAGCCGCCGCAGTGCGGTCAAGACCCGTTTGGACGCGATCCGCAGCTGCCGCCGCAGCGCTCGCCGCCGCCGCCGCAGCCTGGGCCGGCGCAGCGATGATAGCCGCCATGTTGTCGGAAGCGTCGTTCACCGCATCGATATTGTCCGCCACGGTGTCGATGTTGTCGGCGCTATCCGCGAGCCGCAGAATATCGTTGACAAGGCCATTAAGCTGGGCGGCGTCTTCGGACGCGGGGATCATCACCGCGCGCGAGATTTGTTCCTGCAACTGGAGATCGCGTTGAGCAGCCAGATCAAGCGCCGCCTCGACCGTTTCGGCATAGTAAGGGCCTTGGTTCTCCAGGTCCGTTTCCTGAGTGAACGGCACGTTGAGAAGGAACAGCAGCGTCTTGCCGACAGCAAGCGGCGCGGTGAGCGCGACTTGCCCGCCCGCAGGGTTTCCAACGTCGGAAACAACATAGTCGGCGTCGATCGCCAGGATCGTTTCGGTGCCGTCCGCATCGGTGCGGATCGCCTTGATATGGTTCTCGTTCGAGATTTTGAAATCGTAGTCGAAAACGGTCGTGACCCCGTTCCCGTTGTATGGGCCGGAACGGTTAGTTGCGCTCGGGATCGTCATGCTATCGTGTCCTCATGGATTTGAGGGCACGATAGGGAGCGATGGTTGCCCGCTAGAACTTCGGCCGGCTATTTGCCCATCTTGCCAAGCAGATATTCGAGCGGCGAAACGTCCTTGCCCTGGGCGTCACGCCAGCCGGCATCGACCGCGCGATTGATTTGCGTCGCCGGCAGGCCGGTCGCAAGGCCGGTCGCGTTGATGATCGACTTGACGAATTGCTTGCGCACCTCGCCCTTGTCGGCCGACTTCGCCGCCTCCAGGAATGGCGTCGCGATCTCCTTGGTGATCGCGCCATAGGAGCCGCCACCGTCGAAGCCTTGCAGCGGGCCGGCGATATCTCGCACGCCTGGGATGGTCGACATGACAGAAAAGCCCGTCTGCTTGGCGAGGAATTTCAGCCAGCCGTCATCGTCCTCGCCGTCGTCGCCGCTGGGCAACTGCCCCTTGATCGCCGCGCCTATCACCGCCTCCAGCGTGAACAGGAAAGCCATGTCCAGCGTCCACGACATCGCCTCTTGCGCCGATCGGGCCGAAATCCCCTCCTCTGCGATTAAACGCTTGGCCTTGGCCGAGCGCTCATAGGCGACATTGAATTTAGCGAACATGTATGAGCCCAGGGCCGTGAACAGCCGCACGACATCGTTTTGCCTCGCCGTGCGCGAGACCGAACCGCGCTCGATCGCCGAGCGATCGGAGAACAGGCCGGAAGCCTGGGCGCGCTTCACCAGGTCATCAGCGTGCGCGATGGCCTTGGCCTCATCGTTGCCGTACTTCCGCAAGCCCTGCCGATAGCCGGCAAGCCACGTGGGCACGTCCGCGAGGAGCCATTGCGTCTTGGTCATCAGCCAGAACGCCAGCGGCCCGATATATTCCGACTTGATCTCACCCCAGCGCGAGGCGACAGGCCCCGTTTTCGGGTCGTTGTAAAAGTCGAAAATATCCTTGTTGAACGTCGTCTGACGCGACGCCATGAACGGCGACTTGGCTGCGACATCGCGCGCGGCGCTGATCGGATTTTTGGCCGCGTGCATGATGCCTACAGCCATATCCTTCTTGCCCACAACGACCATCGACTGAGACAGGCCGACCACCTGGAGCGCGACCGTCGACAGGTTGAACGCGAGCTTGGCAGCGGTGAAGTTCGATTTCAGCGTGCGCGCCGCGACGCCGACCAGATCGGCCGACTTCAACTCGCCTTCCGCCACGTCCTTGAGCCAGATTTCCAGCGCGTCGAAATCCGCCTGCTTGCCGGCATCCATGAAAGCCGAGCGCACATCGTCGCTCTGGAGAATGCGCCAGGAGTTCGCGACCGGCTCGCTAAGCTCCAGGTCATAGATCACCTGATTGACATGACGGTGCAGCACCGACATATCAAGCTCGACATCGCGGCCCGAGGATTGCGCGCGCGCCTTGAGGTGTCCTTGGCGCGTCTGGGCCTTGCCGAACCGGCCGGCCTGGAGGGACGCCGCAATGTCCTGGGCGGCATCGTCGCGGGCGAGCGAGGACAGGCGCGGATCATACTTGAGCGGGTAATAGCCGCCCTTCAACGTCTTGCCGGCGATCTCGACCGGCGACGCCTCGACCCACTTCGGTTCAACGCCCGTGGCCCGGCGCTCGCGCGCAGCGATGCCATCCTTGAACGTCGCCACGTAATCCCAGACCGATTGCACGAAATCGGCGTCGCGAGCGTCGAGCCCCTGGAGCACCGCCGCAATCTGGGCCTCAGAAAAGGATCCACGAACTTTCGGATCGGTGAGCCGCGAGCGGTTGCCATCGTTGCCCAGGTTGAGCGCGACCGCGATCCGCTCCCACTTCGAAAGCGCGTAGCCGAGTTCCGGGATATGCTCGCGTACCGCCATGCGGCGGCGTTCGGCCTTGTCATAGACCGAATAGAGCCCTTCCAGGTCCGTCGCCGCCTTTTCCTTGCGCACGATAAGCCGGTTCATCGCCTCATCGATCGGCGTCTTGAGGTTGGCATAGGCCGCGCCCTGATCCTGAAAACCGTCGATCTCGCGCAGCAGCGTCGTCGCGTTCAGCGTCAGATCGAAGAACTGGCGCACCTTATGGCGCACCGCTTCGCCCTTGGTCGCGACGCGGCCGGGCGGGCGCTTTTTCAGGTTCTTGTCGAAGGCCGCAACAATGTCGGTCTTGACCGCTTCTAGCTCACGCTGCTTTTGCGCGTCGATCAGCTTGTTCCAGCGCGTCGCCATGTGCTCCAGGTTCTTGAGCGTGTCGATCACGCCGCGAAGCTCCTCGACCGGCAAGGTCTTGTAGGGCCGGCGTCCCGCATCGCTCAGAACTGCCTCAGGAATGGCGAGTTCGTTTTCGCGGCCCATGGCCGTCATTGCGGCGACGAAGTTGTTCAGCGCGCCGCGCCTGTTCTCAGCCGCGCCGCTCAGCTTGCGGAAATCGTAGCGGTCAAGGATTTCATCGATCGCGCTCAGATAGTCCACCTGGGCGTTCTCGCGCCGGCCAGCGCCCGCGATCCTCTCGCGCGTCGACTTCTTGCCGAGCTTGGCAACGAAGTTCTCGCCCTTCTCGACCTCATCGGCGACGGCGCGCGCTTCCATGTAGAGCGCGTGATTGTAAAGCTGGGCGCGCTTGGTATCGATCAGCTTCGCGACCAGATCGTTGTAGCCGAGCGATGTTGCCGTGCGCTCCCCTCCCTTGATCGTAAACGCGTTGCCCGAC
Organism: Mesorhizobium sp. M4A.F.Ca.ET.020.02.1.1; assembly: GCF_004022645.1. Lineage (NCBI taxonomy): Bacteria > Pseudomonadati > Pseudomonadota > Alphaproteobacteria > Hyphomicrobiales > Phyllobacteriaceae > Mesorhizobium > Mesorhizobium sp. M4A.F.Ca.ET.020.02.1.1. Next base: position 20,277 of record NZ_RZOI01000009.1, read on the forward strand.
TTGCTGACAGCCTGCCGATCGGGAACCGTGAACGTCGATTGCGTCGTTTCGAACTTCGCGTTGTGGGCGTCGATCGCCGAGGCGACCGCATCAGACGACACCTTGCCCTTGGACGCGGCGCGCGCCTTGGTCTCAATGCGTCGGCGCGCGTTGTCGACCCAAACCTTTTCTCGAGCCAGGATCGCCCCGAGGCGCGCCGCCTCGCTCGCAGCCTTGCGTTCGGCGGCGAGGAAGCGGTTCGCGTTCACCGCGTCGCGGACGCGCATCCGGGCGATCGACAGCCGCGCCGTCGCCCGCGCTTCCTTGGCCTTCATGCCGACGCCGGTCCCGGCCACATCGACAATCGAGTTGAGTTCGGCCGCGATCCATTCCGCGCGCTTGTCGCTGTGGATTGCCTCCATCGCCGCCGCCTCGATCGAGCCGTCATTCAGCACGTCGCCGTGCCGATCGCGCATCAGCTTGTCCGTTTCGGCGTCGATCGCCTCCTTGCGAGGAGGAGCCTTTTCGAGCGCCTGGACAAGCTCGTCGCCGCTATCGAAGCCGAACCAGCCCGCCGCCTCATCGGGATCAAAGCCGCCGTCGACCGTGTAGACCGTTTGCATGCCGCGCGGCAGCGTCTTCAAGACGCCTTCGCCGTAGCGGTCGACCAGGGCCTTTTTCGACAGGCGAATATCGGGCATGCCTTCCGGCTTGTCCGGTCCCCACCAACGGCGGTTGCCCATCCATTCCAGCGCCCGGTAATAGCGATAGGTGTTTACGTCGCGCTCGACCTCCTCGCGAACCTTGGCGCGCTCGTCCTTGAACCACTTTTCTTGCGCGCGCTTCACCGGAGCCATCGCCTCGCGCAGCAGCCGCGCCTTGGCGTCATCCTCAGCCTGATCACGCAGCTTGAGGAAGGCGGCGAACTCGCCGGGCGTCAGTCCCATTTCTTCGGCCGTGGCGAACACTTGCCCTCGATCCCCGGCGTCGAGCTTGGCCTTGGCAATCTCATCGTCCGAGGCAATCATGCGGTCGAACACCTCGCGCAGATCGTCCGAGACGTTGACGTTGAGCCCGGCCAGCCGGCGATAGACCGAGATCAGCCACGCGCGGAACTTCTCAAAAGCACCGCGGAGTTCGATCGACGGCGCTTTGCCCTCCATCAGGTAGCTTTCGAAGCCCCTCGCCCACTGCTCTTGCATGCCGACATCAACGGCGGCGTCCTTCATCAGGTCGCCCGTGGTGCCGTTGGCAAGCGCCGCCTTCACGTCGTCGGCCGTCAAGGCAACGTCGGGCATGACGCGCATGCCGTCCTTTGCCACGGCGTCGGCATTGTCGCCCCACCACGCTTTGACGCGCTCCATGTCGCCGGCCGCGCTCTCCTCGCCCTTGTCGGCGAGATCGCGCAGCACGGTCAGGAAGTAGTGCCCGCTTTCGTGCAGGAACGTCGACAGGTCCGCGCTTTCGAACAGGCGAACGATCGTGTCGCCATTGCCGACGCCGCCGCCTGGGAACTGGATTGCGCCACGGTTGCCGCGCACGTCGCCGGATTGGAACAGGAAGCGAGGATCGGCCGGGTCGAACGTCCCGCGATTGTCGACCGACTTGATTTGCTCGGGCTCCAGCGCAATGAACATGTCTTGCGGCTTAGTCTCACCTGTTGGGCTGTCCGCGAAGGTGTTGCGCAGGATCAGGCCATCATAGCCGTTTTCCTTGAGCCACTGGCGCATAGGCTCGGGATCGCGACGCGCCGTCCTCTGGGGCTCGCGAACGGGGAACCCGCTCCTGGACACGGCCGGCGAAGAACTCTCGTCCGTCAGCTTGCCGTAGAGCTTCCAGAATTTCCGCCACGCGGCATCCTCACCGCCAGCTAAGGCAAGCTCTCGCGTGTCATGGCCGTGGATGACAAGCGGCTTTTGCATCGACAGGTAAACCGCCTGTTGCTTCGGGCCGTACATGCCCGCGCCGCCCTGCTTGTCTGCCCGGCTAGAAAACCAGATGCCGAGATTGTTGAACGACAGTTCGAAGCGCTTGGCGCTCGCCATGCGGTCGAAGACTTCGAAATCCTTATGCCCGTTGTGATAAACGACTTGCGGCGAACCGTCTTCGTTCGTCACCTTGCTATCGCCGAACCACGCCTTGAACGCCTCGCTTTCCGTGGCAGGCGCAGCATCAAACGACAACTCCAACTGTTGCCCATACTGCTTGCCGGGCTCCGCCTGATCGGCCTCGATCGCTTGACGGATCGCCGCGTCATCGTCATCGAGCGAGACGCCCAGGCCGTTGAGGTAAGCCTCAATCTGATCAAGCTGGGCGGAGTGATCGGCCGCAGCTGCGTCGACGGCAACCGCGTGATCCGTCTCGCCGCGCATTTCGCGGCCGATCGCATCGAGCATCGCCTTGCCGATGTTCGGCACTTGCCGCCCTTCCTTGACCGCGTTGCGGTATTCGGTCGCGACCGGATCGTTCGCCAAGAACCCGGCTTCAATCGCGGCCTGGGCCACGTCATCCAGCCCGTGCTTTTTGCCGTCCGCCTGGGCGAACATGTCGCGCACGCCGGCCAGCGCGCCGCGCGCGATCTTGAGCGTCTTCTTGCCCTTGCGCTTGATCGAGGCGGCATCCATCGCCTTGATATCGCCGCCGATATCGTTGATCCCGCCATAGTCCGAAATGAACTCCAACAGCGACGGCCCTTTGTCGAGACCGGCAGAGCGTTGGGCTCGGGCTTCCGCGAGCGTCCGGTTCAACGCGTCAACGTCGCGGAACTGCATTCCCTCAGGCAGCGAGCCGCGCACCTGGGGCAGCGGATAAGCCTTCATGAAGTCTTCGACGGTCTGGCGCGAGCGTTCAGCCATGACGCGGTAGAACGCCGGATAGAGCGTTGCCTCATTGGTGGCAACGTCGGTCGACCGGCCGGCCTCGCGCAGCCGCGAGACCATCGTGTCATAGATTTGCTGTTCGTGAGAGCGCGCGGTTTCCTCATCAATGCGGGCGTCTTCCGCTGCCGCCCAGGCTTCATCGAGCGCGTCTTGCACGCGCTCATTGAATTGCTGCGCCTCGACCGCCGTGAACTCATTCGGATCGAACCGCATGTTCTCCATGAGGAACGCGTCATGCTCGGAACCGGCCATCTTGGCGGCATAGGTGGCAGTCGGGATTTTGAGATCGCCGCGCGCCGCAAGGGCAACGTCGAGATCGTCGCGGCTCACGCCGTCAAGCTCCTCGACCAGGGCGTAAGGATCGACGCCGATCCCCTGGAAATAGGTCTGGAACTGATCGGCCGGGATATAGACGTTCTCGACCGGGCCGTTCGCCGTCGCCGCCTCTACAAACTGGCGGAACGTGTCAGGCGAGCGATTGCGCAGCGCCGACGCCTGGGCGTTCGCCGATATCTCGCCGAGCTTTGCCGCCGTCCCCTCAGCGGCTTTCGCCTTGCGCCGATCCGCCGCGAACTCGCGACCGGCCGCACCCATTTCGATAGGCGTTGTCGCGATCTCTGCGACGCCCTCAGCGATGATGTCGTTCCAGTCTATCGACTGTCCCGAGGCGACGCGCGCCGTGTACTCGCCGGCCGCGCCGAGGACGGCTTGCTGCGCACCCTGGGCGATCGCCTCGACAAACGGATTGTGAGCAAGCGCCTTGCCCGCAAGCCCGCCCGACAGCAGATCGAACGCGCCGACGACGACGCCGCGAATGACGCCGCGATTTGCCGCGTCGTTCAGTATCTTCGGATCACTCAGCAGGCGTTGCACGTCCTCAGGCTTGCCAAGGTCGATCCCGTTTTCTTGCAGGAAGTCAGCCGGCGCGGTGTAGCGTTCCGTCGCGTAGGAGCCGCCGCCGAGCGCAGCCACGCCAGCGGCCGGGCTGATACGCCCAGCGACCAGCGCCGCCGCCAGTTGCGGCGCACTCTCGCCAGCCGTTTCCAGCGCCCAGGACAAGCCGCCGACCGGGTTGCGCAGGAACGCCGTCCCGAAATTGGCTACCGCTTGGCCGGGCGTCGCGTCCTTGACCATCGCAGCCTTTTCGAAGGCTTGCGCGGTCGCGGACTTCGGCGTTGCCACAATGGCTTCTTGGCTGGCCTTTACGCCGGCAGCGAAGGAGGTTGCCGCCGCCGCGTCGTCCGCCCCGATCGCGCCGGCATATTGAGCGTCTACCCAGCGCGCGAACGCGCCCAGATACTCGCCGCCCGTCCAGGTCTCAAGCGGGTTGCCCTGCATGTCCTTAAGGCCCGAGCTTGTGCGCTCGTCCTGGAGGATTTGGCCGAACGACATATCCCGGTCGCGTGCGCGGCCCGCCGTCTGTTCGAGCATCACTTGATTGCCCATCTGGGACAGGCGATCACCAGAGCGCTTGGCGGTGTTGACAGCGCCGCGCCCGAAGCCTTCGAACCACGACAGGTTTTGCAGATCGTCGCGCGCCACGGTCGCGTTGTCGGGATTGCGCAGCCAGTCCGTCAGCTTCGGCGAAGTCGACAGGATCGTTGCGTTCCTGCTCTCCTCGATCTTCTGCTGAAAGAGATTGCGATATTCGCGGACCATAGGCAGCGGCGGCACCGGATTGCCCGTCACCTTGCCGAACTCGTTCGCAAGATGCATGTCGCCGGCCGCTTGATCGGGCTGTTCGTTAACCGATCCGAGAACGACTTGGGCCGCGCCTACGCCGCTCTGTTGCTGCTTGGCTTTCCAAGCATTATAGTCCGCGATCGTATCCATGTAGGGGAAGCACTCCAATGAGAGACGGGCAAGACCGATCGACGGTCAATAGATCGACCATCAACGCGGCGGCGCTGATCCTCTTTGGAATTTGGTTGGCGGCACAAATTGGCCTGATGCTGAGAGCGTTCTAGCGGTTCAGAACGAAATCCTCATACCGCTGAACAACCTCCTCCTCGCTTGGCTTGCGGCCAAGCTGGTTTTCCAGATCGGTGGCAATGCCTCGCCGCAGATCAATCGGGATATCGGTGTACTTCACGACGACATCGACGGTCGCGTCATCCGGGCGCTTCGCCGCGTCGAACACGAAGCCCGCCGTTTCGTTCGTACCCCAATAGGCCCCAGGCTGCTTGATCACGACCGGCAAGAGGAGCCGGTTGATCATCGACTGAATTTCGAGCTGGTTCGGCGGCCGATTTTGGTTCTGCCGTTTAAACTCCTCCAATTGGGAGGCCAACTGGTTCTGGAATTCGGCGACGCGCTTAGCAGCCGCTTCGCGCTCGCTCCCCTCTTTCCCGGTCGTGGTAATGCCCACGGCGGCAAGCTGGCTGTCAGCCTGGGAAAACGCGCTGGTGATGTTGAGCCCATCCTCCTTGGCCTTGCGCTGATCGGATAGCGCGTTGGTCTGGAGCCCGGTCAATTCCTTGATGTCCTCTTTCGAGAGACGATCGCGGTAATCGTTGAGATCGTAGCCGGCGAACTCGGTCGGATTGGTCGCGGCGTAGCGGCGCATGTCATAGAGCAGCGTTTGATCGCTGTCGACCGCGCGGCCCTTGGCGGCGGTTTCCTGATAGCTCCAGGCCGCAGAGACCGCAGCCATGCCCGCCGCCTGCCGAACTTCCATCGGCACTTGATCGGGCGTCTGCCCCTGATCGATGTACTTCCACAGTTCGGCCTTGGCGGCTTTCTCGCTTTGCTCCTGGGCCTTGCTCTGGGCTTCCATGACGGCATAGAGCCGCTTGCGCGTCGCGTCGCGCACGTCGGGATCAGCGATCCCCGCAAGACGGTTTTCGATATCGTCAAAGGACGGCGCGACCGAGCGCGGCGCGATCGTGTTGTTCCTGGGCGCGACCGTGCTGGAGAACGCCCGCGTGCCGCGCGTGCCCATCGGCTCGATATGCCAGGGCTCATGCTTCATCGGGAAGTACAGGCCATACTTGCCGGCGTTCTCATGCACCCAATCGATCACCTCTTGCGGCGCGCGCGAGAGCGATTGCCCGCCATAGGACAGATCGACCGCGTGCCCGGCGTTGTGCTGCGAATGGCCGGGAGGAGCGACCCAGCGGCGCGCAGCTGCAACCGAGCCGTATTTCTTCACCGCCGCGCCGAAAAGCTCCGCCTGCCGCTGGGGCGAGCGATAGCCGGAATAGATGCCCAGGCCCTTGCGGATTTCGGGCGGCGCGTCCTGCATCATCGCCGCCAGATTGGTGGCGAAACTGTCATCCAGGTTGTCGACCGAGGCCGGGCCTTTGTTGCTGACAGACTGGAGGAAGGCGCGCGCGCGCGTCGGGCCGGCTTGCCCGAGGCTGCGACCGCTCGCCGGCTGGGCCGGTTCCGCCGAGGTGGACGACTGGCGACCGCCCGACAGGATCGCCTCAGCCTCGCGCTTCGATTTCTCCTGGACCAGTTCGGTCTTGAGCGAGTTGCTAAGCTCGTACTGATCCGCGCCGCTCATCTGGTCGGCGTTTGCCTTCATGTAGGTTTCGGCCGCGATCGGATCGGTCGCGGCGATCCGCAGCGCTACGTTCTTGTGAACGCCCGAGGAGTATTCGCCCTCTTTGAGCTTGAGCGTGTCGGCGTCCCAGCCCTGGAGCGCGCCCGTCTCGCGGATTTCCATGATGCCGGCCGCGATGTTCTTGGCGACCATCTTCGGATTGTTGAAGTTGACCAGGGCGTCATTCGCGAAGGTCTGGACGCGGGCCGACGACGCATCCTTGAACCACGACTTGCGCTCGCTCGCCGTGTGAACGATCGATTGCCCATAGACGCCTTGCAGGCGCGATTGCGAGGCCGTGTCGTAGGCGCGGGCCGCGCCGCCAGTGAGGTTCGCGCCGAACTCCTTGCGCTTCGCAGCCGCCGCGTCTTCGAACGCCTTGCGCCCGTCGATCGCGTTGCGGCCCTCCAGGGTCATAAACCCGTTGTCGCCGTACATGCTTTCGCGCAGCCAGTCGGAATAGGCGTTGTCCGCGTCCTTGGCGCGGGCGACGTCCTCAAGCTCCTTGACGCGCGCCATGGCGTCGCCGGCCTGATTGAGCCCAGCCGCGAGCCCTTGCATGCCGCGCCCGACCGCCGCGCCGAAGGCTTCCGGCGTCGCGTTGGCGTCCAGGTCTTGCCGGTAGATCGGGCGAAGCGAAACGTCAGACTGATAGGCGGGAACGGTAGGCATGTCTCATCCTCACTGGATCAGGCTTTCTTTGTACTGGCCGTAAGCCTTGCCAGCGCCGCCGAGCACCGTCCCGAGCGCGTCGAGATATCCGCCCGTGCTCGCCGAGGATGCCGCCATGCGGCTCATCGTGGCGCTGGAGCGCTTGTTTACCGCGTCGACGCGATAGTCATAGGCTTCGCGCGCCGAGTTGGTGCGGATTGTCAGCGCGTCAAGCTCGCCCATGGTCGCCGTGTCAACGAGCGTATCGAGCGGCGAGCCAAAGGTGAGATCGACGCCGTTAGCGGCCATGGCGGCTTGCTGCTGCCCCTTGATCTGGGCGACTTGCTGGCGCTTCTTCTGCTCCTCCAGAACGCCGCGATCGAGCGCATCTTTCGCCTTCCGCTCGGAGAGGCGCGCGTTCATATCCTGGACCTTGGCGTTGTACTTGTTCGCAGCCGATGTCGCTTGGGCCTGTTGTACCGAGCCGGCCGCGCCGAGCAGCGTCGAGCCGACCGTCAGCATCATTGACAAATCACACATCGGCGGACCTCAGTTCGAAAAGCCGGAACTCATGCCCCCGGAACTCGACCGGATCGGAAAGCGTGAAGCCCAGCCAGCGGAGCCAGCGGATCGAGGCGCGGTTGCGCACGTCGACAAAGTTCTTGAGCACCGCATAGCGCCGCAATAGTTGGTCCCGAAACCCGACCGACGAGCGCAGGAAATGGACATAGTGCTTTTCTACGGCATCGGTCCCGAGCAGCCAGGGCGCGCCGACACCGGCAAGAACATTGAGATCGCCGACGCCAAACATGACCTCAGGCACGCCGTCGATCATCGCCGTCCATGCGTGCGACGACTTGCGCAGCGAGAAGATCAGCGCAGCGGCAGGCGTGTTACCAGAGGCCGCAAGCACCTCCTCGCGATCGGCCGCGCGCATGCGCC